>CAYNIX010000018.1:8768-10795 GCA_964397535.1 uncultured Candidatus Saccharibacteria bacterium
GCCGTCTCGGCCCTTGGCTGCCACCAGCCGCCTTAACATGGCTCCGCTCCTTTACTTTCGGTGTTTGGGGCGGCACTTACCCCAGCCTCGGCTTCGTACTTCGTTGTGAGAATGTCGATTTCTTGCTGGCGTTCAGAACGGAATCGCTGGGTCGTGGCGTTTAGCTCTGCTTCTATGCGGCGTAGCTCCATCATGATCTCTGTCTTAGTTGCGCTATAGGCGACCGGATTGCGAAACAGGCTTGTACACTCCCCTCACGAAAAGGAATGGGGGAAGTTGTAGTAATACTCGGGGGACATATCCAGCCATATTCGCTGCGGAGCTTGAGGGTCGGTTTTTCGGGGGAAAAACTTGTGCCGGTGCAGTTATTGTGGCTGCACCGCCACAACTGGCGTACCGCATGTTCCATCTCGCGATGGGCGTTGAGTCTTGCGCGCTTGACGGCCTCGTCCCTAACACCCCTTAATTCTATGCACCTCAGCTGAAACTGCCTCTCTTGACTTCTCATCTCCGGTACTTGCTGCTTCTTTCCCCGTAGCCGAGCGAAGAAATCAAGCATTACAACCACTCCCTAGTCGCTTTTTTGGTAGCTGTAGTAACAGCATATTAGGTATACCATATTTAGCCGGTTTAAGCAATAATTCGCATCCGTGATTCCGAAAAATCGGGCGTAAAAGATTGTCGTTCTGAATTTATTTCAGAATCTGGATCCTGAATCGAGTTCAGGATGACAAAATGCGGGGGATAAGTTAGGTGTTAAATGAATTTTCGGAATCAAGGTTCACATCCAGCGATAGCGTTTAATTTATAAATTAAATTTTGCTTGCATGGAGCGGGGGCGAGTAGTATAATTATAAATGGCTGGTTTTCAGGTAGTTTTTTGTGTATTAATTGCACCAAGTACCAAGAGACTTAACAGCTACTTGATACTTAATACATAATACTTGATACTTTTTTAAAATTATTCAAACTATAAGTGAGGGTGCGTGGGACGCAAACGCAAATATCCGAAACACAAACCAAAGAAAAAATGGTATCAAAAAGAAAACGACTGGGGTGATTTTGTTTTTGATTGGGGATTAGGCCTAGAGGCCCAAACCTGGCGGGAAATTTTTGGCATCGTTATTGTTTTGATTTCGGTTATTATGATACTCGGTTTTTTCGGCATGGCCGGTGCTTTCGGTTCCGAGCTTGCTAAAAGTATGAAGCTGATCTTGGGAGTAGTCGCCCCGTATTTTTTCTCTGTGGGTTTCTTTTGGTTTGGTTTGAGTCTTCTTTGGCCGACTATCAACAATGTCAAAATATCTCATATTATCGGTTTTATTCTTTTAGTACTTGGGCTTGCGGGATTCTTTCACCTTTTTATTCCGGAAATCGATGCCAAAGCCGCCGCTTCGAACCGTTTGGGGGGAGGAATTTTAGGTTTTCTGGTTTCACAGCCGTTGCGCCAAAACCTGGGTTTGTTTGTGGCGTTTTTAATCATCATGTCAATTATCGCCATATCTTCTTTGATGATTTCCGGATTATCTTTTCGCCAGTTTTTCGGCATGGCCGGTGAGGATGAAAAGGATGGCAAAGGCAAAATCAGGGTTAATCAACCTGACGCGCCTGTCAAAACCTCAATGTTGAATCGTTTAAAAAACGGCCTTTTTGGCATGAGGCGCAAGCAAGACATGCCCCAAGCTAAAGCTCCCGTTATGGAAGTTGACGCCAAGGCGTTTATTAAAGACAGAGATTGGCACTATCCTCCAATTGAAATTTTAAACGAAGTCGATGATGCACCGGATGCGGGCGACATTAAAAGAAATGTAGAAATTATCCAAAAAACACTAAAAACTTTTGGCATAGATGTTGATCCGGGCGAGGTTAATATCGGCCCTACGGTCAGCCAATATACTTTTAAGCCGGCTGAAGGGGTAAAATTAACTCAAATTACCGCAAGAGCGCAAGATGTAGCCTTGGCTCTGGCTTCAAAATCATTGCGTGTCGAAGCGCCGATTCCCGGAAAAACTGCAGTCGGTTTTGAA
>CAYNIX010000019.1:0-10744 GCA_964397535.1 uncultured Candidatus Saccharibacteria bacterium
GTGACTGTCTGAAAGTAATGCGGGAAATACCTGATAATAGTATAGATATGATATTGTGCGATCTTCCTTATGGAACGACAGCTTGTAAGTGGGATACTATTATTCCTTTTGAACCATTATGGGAACAGTATAAAAGAATTATAAAAGATAATGGGGCGATAGTTTTGACAGCTTCACAACCTTTTACTAGTGCTTTGGTGATGAGCAATGTAAAAGATTTTAGGTATTGCTGGGTCTGGGATAAAAAGAAGGGTGGAAATATAATGAACCTAAAAAGCTAACCATATAAAGTTCACGAAGATGTGTGCGTATTTAGTATTAAACCACATCTTTATTATCCTATAATGATTGAGCAGAAAGAACGAACGGGTAAAACTTATTCTAAAGGTGAAGCGAACGGAATAGAAAATTATGGAGATACTAGGATATATAAACAGAAATATCCAAAAAGTATTTTGGAGGTGAGTAATGCTGACCAGCGTGGAAAAGAACACCCAACCCAAAAACCAGTAGCACTATTTGAATATCTTATTAAAACCTATACTAATGAAAATGAAATTGTACTTGATAATTGTATAGGATCGGGTACAACAGCAATAGCAGCTTTAAACACAAATAGAAAATGTATAGGTATAGAGTTGGATGAAAAATATTTTAAAATAGCTAAAAATAGAATTAAAGATAATATAAAAGGCTTGCAATCGGATTTTATATAGTTTATTATAGTATTGTGGTATGTGTTCTTTGATAAATTAATAAATCCGTTGCGATATACACAAAACAGAGGCAATTTATTTAACACTCAAGAGGAGGAATTTAAATGGCAGCTCAATTAAATTTCAGACAAAATCCGAATTTAAAAGAATACTCTTTTAACAGCATAGGCGAATTTTTAGCCTATATCGAAAAAACTCCATTTAATCCTGTTTTCATAAATCCGAATGACCGGGATAGCGTAAATCACAAATATGGATTTACGAAAACAGCTAATTTTGATGAAGCTGTTTCTTTATTAAAGAATGGTTGGACCTCTGAAAGTGAAGTTTTAGAAAAGAAACTCAAAGACGTAGATTTTCAGAAAGAACGGAAAACTAGACAAAATTTCGATGTTGTAGGTTATCAGGCCAGTGTCCCCAGATACCTGCAAGGTGTCCCCCAAAATATGTTTAACAAAAAAACCACTATACAAAAACAAAAAATAGTTAATGTTTACAAAAATATCAGTTATAGTGCAAGCATTTCAAAAGAGATAATTGAGCGCGAAAGTATTAAGGCTTTAAATTATGTAAGAGCTTTAGAGGCTCAAGGACAGAGAGTAAATTTATTCATCGTTTTAGGGTCTGCTACAAGTAAACAAGGTGTAATAGTAAAAATTAAAATTAAAAATTCCAGTGAGCGGTTGAATATTTCAAAAATGTCCTTTCCTTTGGTTCATCCTTCAATGTTGAGGCGGTTTTTATTAAGATTCATTGAAATAATGCCTCATTTGGGGCCAAAAGATACTGATATTAGAAACGGGTACGGCAGGCCAGCAGAAACAGAGGATATAAAGTTATTTTTGAATGATTCTGATATTCTTTTACCCGCTTTTATGCCTGATTAAATCAAAAATAAATTTTAAAAATACCATTCAGAGGCTTTACAGCCTCTTTTTTATTTGGTATATTATTAGTGTAATAGTTCTTTGATAAGTTAATAAAACAAATTTTTCAGTCTTTCAGATAAAGAACGGAGGTATTCTAATGGAAAAGAATTTTAAATCAGTTAGCTATAAAGTCCATACGGCAACAGAAAAAGCCGTAGCAATTAAGGACGTTTTAGGTACAATAATCTGGTTGCCGAAAAGCCAGATAATAATTGAAAAAAATTTTGTTGTTGCAGTAAGCGAGTGGATAGCTAAAGAGAAAAACTTGCCAGTCATGGGAGCCTACAAAGTAGAAAAAACTCCTGAAACAGAAGTTCAGGAAATAAAAAGCACTCTAGAGGAGGAAACCAAAATGGAAAAAACCGAAAACAAAAAAGCCGCTTTTGCAGTAAAATTCATAGACGAAAAAACTGCAATAATTATCACTCCCAAAAAAGAACACAAGCGCAACATTTACAAACAGGTTAAAACCCACAATTATAAACTCTATTTCAAGGGTAACACTTATACATTTAGTCAAGTCGATATTGAAACCGGAATGGTTAAAGACCTCGAATGGATTGAAAATTCAGACGGGTTTGAAAACGACAACACGGATTTTGAGTTTACTGAAACCGAAACCAAAGTTAAAGAAGCGGTTAAGCATGAGTTTCCGGTACACGCCGAATATGAAACAATCAAGGCTTGTATAGAAAACGATGTTCCTGTTTACTTGGTAGGTCCGGCAGGCAGCGGAAAAAATCACGTTTTACAGCAGATTGCCGGGGAAATGTTTTTAGATTTTTACTTTACCAATTCGGTGCAACAGGAGTTTAAAATTACAGGTTTCATAGATGCAGGCGGCAAGTTTCACGAAACAGAATTTTACAGAGCGTTCACTCAAGGCGGGTTGTTCTTTTTAGATGAATTAGACGCCTCAATCCCGGAGGTTTTGGTTCTCTTGAATGCAGCTATTGCAAATAGGTACTTTGAGTTTCCGATAGGTAAAATAGACGCACATGAAAATTTCAGGGTTGTGGCCGCTGGAAATACTTTCGGAGACGGAGCAGACGAGCAATACACGGGGCGGCTGGTTTTAGACCAGGCCAGCTTGGATAGATTTGTAGTTATCAAGTTTGACTATGACAGAAACATCGAATTAGCCCTTGCTAAAGGCAATAAAGAATTGGTTGATTTTGTTGAGGAAATTAGAAAATCCGCCACAACAGCAGGCGTCAGAATGACCTTTAGTTACCGGGCTATCATTTCAGTAACAAAGCTGGAAAAGGTTTTAGATTTAAACAAAGTGATGCAGGTTGCAATTCTCAAGGGCTTGGATGCCGATACAGCCAGAACTATTCCGGTTATAAACTTCTCAAATAAATACTGGCAGGCTTTTAAGGCAGCGCAAACCTTCTAGTCATTCTCCCCTTTTTACCCCGCTAGAGTTTCGGGTCTGACTCTAGCGGGGGTTTTATTTTAAAGGACAGGAGGCGGTTAAAAATGAATTTTGCGGTTAATCCATATTTTACGAAACGCGAAAAAATTGAGCTTTTGCAAAATTGGCTAATTGTACACAGCATTATTTATTATTCAATGGGCGAGGCTATTGCAACAGATGCTAAATTTGATGATAACTGCCGCCAGTTGGTTGATATGGCTAGGAGCTATCCAGATATATTTTTAAAATCAAAATATCACTATTGTTTTTATGATTTTGACGGTTCGACAGGTTTTGATCTTCCAGGTAGGTTAAACCGGGAGGATAAAAATAAATTTATTAAAATGGCGGTTAATATAGTTAGGAGGATGAAAAATGAAAATTGAGGATCGGGTTAATATCAGACAGTTTTCCCAGGAGGAAAAAGAATTTTTAAATGTTACTACGCCAGCAGAAAAGGCAAAATTGCATTTTAGTTTTTGCGAATATCTGAACGCATTATACAGGGTTAAAAACCATAAGTACGGTGACAGCTTTCGCAAAACGTTAGAAAAATATGGACCTGTTGCCGCTCTAGTTAGAATGGATGATAAGTTTGAGCGTATAAAGGAATTGCTTTTAAATCCGGGGGCAGATTTTGAAACAGATGAAAGCGTTTACGATACCTTGTTAGACCTTGCAAATTATTGTATTATGTCAGTTATGGAAATGTCAGCAGATGAGAATTTAAAGGGTAATTTTTATGGCCGCTCGCAGCTCTAAATTTTGGTTTAAACACGAAAAAGAAATTTTAAAAAAGTTGGGCTTAACTCCAACAGCCAGGAGCGGATCGGGCTGGATTGAAAAAGAGGACGGATATACCGATCATGTTCTAGCGCAGTTAAAAAGTACAGAGGCCAGCAGTTACCGAATAACATTAGATGATTTACGCAAACTGGAATATCATGCAGCGGTTGAAAACAAAATACCATTATTCATAGTTGATTTTGTTGAACCAGACAGGCAATATTTAGTTTTAGACGTTGATCACATTAAAGAGGCATATGAGACTATGTTCATGGGAAAATTCCCGGCACAGGTCAATATAATGGAAATGGGGGAGGATGAAAATACAGGGCCACAGAGACGGGTTATCAAGTCTGATCCAGATGCTAGAGAGGAATTTAAAACAGCTAAAGAGGAATATAAAGAAAGGCAGGCCGCTAAATGGAAACAGAGGAAAAAGTTATAATTAAAGCCGTTGGTCAATATTTTGGTCACATAATCAAAAAAAATAAGCTGATAGAACTAAAGTTAAAATTTAGCTATGATGAGCGGTTAGAACTGGTTAAATCATTTTTGTTTGTGGGCCAGAATATCACATTGTTTGCCAAGCCGCCAGGAACGCCAGTTCTAAAAATTGGTATGTTCAATTTTGGGGGCGTTTCACTGGATAAAGACGGGCAGACAATTTTAAAGCTGGTTACAGATATTGATTATGTTGAACACTCCAATTTAATAAAGTTGGTAGGCGGGGATGAATTAATCAAAATTAAATTGGAGGCAGATATAGAAATAGAAAAGGATTGATGTAAATATGACAGAAAAAGAAGTTTTAAAAGCTATCGCCTCTATATGTAAAGATGCAGAGGCAGAGATAAGAAGCATTAAAAAAGATCATAACTTTGAAAAGCCGATAGAAAACGATTTTGTAAAGACTAAAAAGGCTATGGCTTATGAGGAAATCTTAACCGAAATTAAAAAATTTATTCAATATAAAAAGGGGTGATTCAAATGTTCAGGAAACGGCCACAGTTTGAGCAGTTAGCAACAATTGATATAACAAAGAAAAGGACGGTTGTTATTAGTCTTAACTCCCAGGAGGAAAAGGTTTTAATAGGCCAGCAGATTAAAACGGAGGATGAGGATGGAGCTGAAATTAATTTCTTTTTGAAAGGTGCTTTATCTGTCCCGGTTGATCAGGTCCATAATTTGATAATGACCTTGCTTGATGCAGAGGCAAAATTAAAAGCTAAATTTAATAAAAAGCCTTTACAAGATTTGTAACCATGTGGTAAAATGAGGAGGGGCTAAAAATGCCTTAAACGTGCTAGAGGCACAAAATTATTTTTACAATGTAAATCGAAAATGAAAACAAAAAAAACAGAAAGAGGTTGATCGGAATGGCTAAAAATTGGACAGCGAAAGAAGCAGCACAGGTAATCAGAGAGGGAAAAGACCTAGAAGCTATTAAAGATATTGGCTCTAGATTCCCGATTTTTGCAGTTATGGCCGCTGGAAATGATGTATTTGCTTTTGCGGAAGGTATTCCCGAAAGCATTTCAGCTCGTCAGATGGAAAGCGCGTTTAGGACTGGCATGAACGAAACAGATGAAACTGAACCGGAACAGAAACAGGAAAAGAAGGAAACTAAAAAGACTGAAAAGCCTGCCGAAAAGACCGAGGAAAAGAAAGGCCGGGGCAGACCTGCAAAGGAACAGCCGAAAACAGAGGCGGAAGATGAATGGTACGATCTTGAAGATGCAGCAGATGAAAAGCCCGATTTTAACGCTATGACAGGGGATGAACTGAAAGCCGCTTGTAAAGAGTTTGGCGTCAAACCTGAAAAGGGAATGAAGCGGGCTGACGTTGTAAAATTGCTCAATGCCGCCTATGATAAGCGGAATGGTGGCTCTGATGATGAGGATGTATGGGATATTTAAATTAAAATAAAATTTAAAATAAGGGGCGGGGGTTTATTCCCCGCCTGCTTTATAAGCGGGAGGGTCGAATAATTGAAGTTAATAGATGTTATAAAAATGCCTGTTAGGGATGAGCGGGACTTAACCAGGTTAAAAAGGGCGTTATTAATGACAAAATGGTTTGCTAGATTTGATTTAACAAGTCTGGATATTAGTCTGATAGAGGCAGGTTACAAAAAGATTGCTAATAAGCACAGTGTAAAAATTACCTATGTTGTGGCAGCAAGCGAAAAGAGCTGGAATTTTATTATCAGGGATATTTCGTCAGGCAATCACATTTATACTGTTACAGCCAGAGAATTGACCGAAGGGCTTATCAAAAGTATATTAGTGATGTTTGGATATATCGAAAAGGGTATGGCGTTCACAGCTCAATATAATGGAAATGGTGAGGTGATAACATGAAAATATTAGTATATACTGATGGGGCTTGTTCAGGCAATCCAGGTCCGGGGGGTTGGGGAGCTGTTATACTCGTTCAGGATAAAGAATACCATCTTTCAGGGTTTGAGCAGGCAACAACGAATAACAGAATGGAGTTAAAAGCCGTTTTGGAGGCTCTTAAATTAGCCGTTGGGATAGGCGCAAGCCATGCTGTTATCCATTCTGATTCTGCCTATGTGGTCAGCTCTATAAATGAAAATAGGCTGATTAGTTGGTTTAATAAGGGCTGGAAAACCCAACAGGGAACAGAGGTAAAAAACCAGGATTTATGGGTTAAAATTTTACGGCAGTTAGCTAAATTAGAAACTAGATTTATAAAGGTTCGAGGCCATTCAGGTGACCGATACAACGAAATGGCTGATAAATTGGCAAGGGGTGAAATCGAGGCGAATATATTTTAATCAGGGGAGGTTAAAATATTAAATGAAAATAGGGACTAAATATTTTGATATTTCGTTTGTAGCAGACACAGCAAAAGAGGCGTATTTAAAAGCCTGTAAATGGCTTGCTAACTATATTATAAATGATAAAGTCCTTTCCGAAAGCGTATATAAATTTATTAAGGTCAGAGAGGATGCTTTTGAAACAGAGTTCAGATTAGAAGTCTATTGTGTGGTTGATAGCACAGATATTCAAAAGCGGTTTTGTGCAGTTTGCAAAGAGTTTCATTCCGCCTTTTATGTAAATTTTAATTATGATTGTAATAAGTGCAATATGTCAGCATTTAGGGATCGTCTAAATGAAGCAATAGCGGTTAAGAAAACCTATTTAAAAAATAATTTAAAAAATAAAAAGCGCAAATAAATTCAAATATTACTAGAGAGGAGGGGATAAAGAGGAGGGGATAAAAATGCCAAGTAAACCGAAGGAAAGAACAGTAATAAGAGAGGGTGATCGCTATCTTGTTATTGAGGAAACAGAAGCAGAATTGCTTAAAATGTCCCGCCAGGAGGCAGTTGAAGGCTTAACAGAGCGTGAGAGAAAATTTTGCGAATATTACGTCCATAATTTTAATATTCAGTCAGCAGCAATAAAAGCTGGTTACAGTTCAAAAACTTCAAAGCTGATAGGTTGGCGGGTTAGACAAAAATATAATGTAAACCGCTATATATGCTGGCTAAAGGCTAAACTATCAAAACGGTTATCTTTAAAGGCAGAGGATTTTATTGATCAATATGCTAGGATCGCCTTTGCTGATATAACTGATTTTGTAACAGTCTCCCAGACGGGACGGGTAAAAGTCCGTCCAGTAGATGAAATGGACGGGCAGATTATTAGACGTTTAAAAGAGGGGCCGCAGGGGGTTGAGATTGAGTTAGAAGATCGGCTAAAGGCTCTGGATAAGCTGGAAAAATATTTTGATGTTGTACCTAAAGATTGGAAACAGCGGATCGAGGAAAGAAAGCTGGAAATCATGGAGGAACGCCTTGAAATGGAAAAGGCGGATCGGGGTATGTATGAATATGAAAATGATGGTTTTCTGGATGCCTTAACCCAGGCGGCAGTTAATGAGGTCTGGGAGGATGATGTAGATGATGGATATGATGATCAGATTGATGATGAGGTTGCCTTAACAGTCGATTAAATCTAAAAAAATATTTTAAAAAATGCTTGCAAAGTCCGGTCATTGTGGTATTATATTAATAGGTTCAGTTCTTATTTAACTGAATACTTCAACACTCAAGAGGAGGACTTAATCATGGAAAATTACAGAGGGTTGTTTTATGGAGCCACAGAGGATCACGATTTAGCTGCAAGCTGGTTAGTCTTTTATATGTACAGAGCCTTAATTCTGTTCTAAAACAAAAGCCAGGAGGCCGGGAAAATTCCCGGCTTTCGCTATTCTAGGAGGAATAAAAAAATGAATGAAAATTATAGAATTGCTATTGTTAAAAATTTAATTTCAGATGCTATTGCTAAACAGCCGCTTTTATATGGCTGGATGAAAAAGGCTAGAATTGATTATGCCGGGGAGGTCGAAAGAGATTCCAAAGGCAGCGTTAAAACTTATTCGGCAGTTTTATGTTCTGAAAAGGGTTTTACCTCTATTTTGGTTGAGTCCGTGAATGATATTATTCTACCTGTTCCAGAGACTAGCATCTATCAACACAATAATTATGATGCCGCTTATTTAGCTTGTAAATTCTATGAACAGGCAGTAGATATGGTTAGAGTATATGATCAATATGTGGCCGCTTGTGCGGCAATTAAACAGGCACAGGAGCCAGATTTAATCAAAGCCATGCAGCAGGTCGTAACTGAAATTAAACAGGAACAGCCGAAAGCAGAATATAAAACATTTAAGCAGAATTTAGAGGATCGGATAGAGCGGTCTAAACAGGGCAGACGGGTATTAATTCAGGAAAAAGCCGTGGAGGAAATGTTTTAATGATTCCAGTAAACGATACAGAAAGAAAATACTATCAGGATGAAATAGCTAATTATAGTAGGCGTTTAAGGGTATGCCAGGAAAATAATATAGTTTTGGAGGAAAGGTTAAAAGGTTTGGCTTTAAGAATTAAATTTACGGTCGCTTTTATTGTTTTTGTCTCAATTATAGCGGTTATCAGATGATGGCTAAAAGGAAAAAGATTTATACGCCTCTAGGGGCTAATAATCATATAAAAGAGGATCGGGTTGAGCTAGATTACTATGCAACAGAGCCGAAAGCTATTGATCTTTTATGTCAGGTTGAACAGTTTGAAAATAAAATTTTTGAGCCAGCAGCAGGCGGGGGCCATATGGCTAAACAATTAATTTTAAATGGGTATCACGTTGTTACCTCTGATATTGTCCAGAGGGACTATCCATTAAGCCGGGTTTGTGATTTTTTGAGTTTAGAGAGTAAACCAAAAAGTTGTAAAACGATTATTACAAACCCGCCTTATCAATTCGGTTTAGAGTTTGTCAAAAAAGGTTTGGAACTTTTAGAGGAGGGGCAGAAAATGGCCTTCTTTTTAAAAGTTTTATTTTTGGAGGGCCGAAAACGCCAGGAATTATTTTTAAAATCACCTCCCAGGACGGTCTATGTTTTTTCGGGTCGGGTCGGTTGTTCCAGGAGGGGAATTTTTGCAAGCGATGAACCAAAAGCAATAGCGTATAGCTGGTTTATTTGGGAAAAGGGCTTTAAGGGGGATACGGTGATAAAATGGATAAATTAAAAAATGTTTTTAATAAACCGGGTTTAACTTTAGATGATAAAGAGTTATCAGCAGTTCTAGAGAAAAAGAAGCTAACGCTAGAACAGAGAGCGCAAAAGGCAGAACGGGATTTATCCATAGTAATAAACGAAAATAGAATTTTAAGAAATCGGGCCGAGTCTTTAAAGATAGAGTTAGAACATGAGCAAAGAAAATTTGCGGGCTTGTCTAAATTAATTGGAGCAAAGGAAAACAGCCTGCTAGAGATACAGGAAAGTCCAGTTTTGTTACCTTTAGAGGATTACTGTAAAAAGTCCGGTTGTTTGGTCTATACCAGAGACAAGAGGCGGGAAAACTGCCTATATTGTGAGGCTAATTTATATAATAAATTTTGTAATGAAAATAAAGGGGGCGTTAAAATTGACTAGAGGAGCAGATAGTAAAATAAACCCAGGAGATAAAGTTAAGGTAATTGGTTACGGTTCACAGGTTAAACAATGGGCAGTAGGTCTAGAAGGAACTGTTGACAGAATAAATAGGCAAGGCGGTATTATTGTCAATTTGGGTTTTACCGCTAAACAGAAGTATATAACAGCTAAAAGGGAACATTTAAAATTAATAGGCGGAATGAAAGTAAAAGCAGATAAAGAGGTAAAATTCAAAAACAAAGAAAAAAATACAGGGAAATAAAGCTATGAGAACGCTAGTAAAAAAACCTAGTTTCAAATTTTTACCATTTAGTAAAAAACAGAAAAAAGTCCTCACATGGTGGATAAAAGGCGTTTCACCTTATGCAGAAAAAGATTGTATTATTGCAGACGGTGCTATAAGGGCTGGCAAAACTCTCACCATGAGCCTTTCTTTTATTCTATGGGCTATGGAGAGCTTTAAAAATCAAAATTTTGGTATGGCAGGAAAGACTATCGGCAGTTTTAAAAGGAATGTTTGGTTACAATTAAAAATAATACTTTTAGCTAGAGGTTATAGGGTAACTAAAATAGCTGATACTGATAGCAATAATGCTTATGCAATAACTAGAGGAGAAATCACTAATTATATTTATATATTTGGTGGCAAGGACGAAAGAAGCCAAGATTTAGTCCAGGGGTTTACAAGTGCAGGCTTTTTCTTTGATGAGGTTGCTTTAATGCCTGAAACATTTGTAAATCAAGCCGTTGCTAGATGTTCAGTAGAAGGGGCTAAACTTTGGTTTAATTGTAATGCAGAGGGTCCGTTCCATTGGTTTAAATTACAGTGGATAGATAATTTAAAAGAAAAGAACGCTATAAGAATACAGTTTAATTTAAATGATAATCCATCTTTATCAGAAGCCAGGAAACAATTTTATGAGCGT
>CAYNIX010000020.1:0-10678 GCA_964397535.1 uncultured Candidatus Saccharibacteria bacterium
TTGAAAAGATAATAATCTTACGATCTCTACGTTATTTTGCTCTTGTGGTTATTAGCATTTTTTTTGGGGCGGGAATTACAACAAATTTCTTCGGGAACATAGGTTCCACTAATGCTGCAGAAATTTACGATTGCAATGAAGTAGATATGGTGGTTCTTGGAGATGCAAATTATTGTTTGCCGGCAGGTGTTTTGAGATTTTCCGGACCATCATACGTTTTAGACGGCTGGCGTATGTCGGCGTCTAATATGCTGGGCAGATTTTCGCCTCACTACAATCTAAATAATGAACAAGTTTTATTGAATGGCAGTTATGAACATCGTTTTGACAACACTATCAGCGGATTTAGCGGTAATGACCCGTTATTTGCAAAGGTAATTAGTAACGATATTACTAATATTAGCAACTATCAGCTGATAAAAACGGATGGGCAATTTACTTCTCAAGAACTTAACATTATTAATAATACCGCCATGACTCACACGCCTCTTGATTTTTTTAGAAACAATCAAACAGAATCAGCTTATAGGTGGTATAACGCACATGGTATATCTTTCGGTATAAAATTTACCGGTTTCTTTAAAAGCGATGTTGATATTCCAAATTTAAAAATTGCGCCGGTAGCTGAAGGGGGAGTGCAGATCAGGTCATTTAATACCAGTACCAGTTCGTGGGGAACACACTATAACAGATATAATGATAACGCTTTTGGCGTGGTGGCGTCTGCCAACACCATCAACTATGTTGCCGGTACATATTTGCCGTTATCAATAAGCTATTATCACTCATCCGGCAATACCGGCCTTTATTTTTTAGCTACCGATGGTACTGGAGACTGGCATAGGTTGAGTGCCAATAGTGATTTTGGACAATTCTATTCGTTGCCCGATACTCAATACAAAGGTTTGGTTGCTGAATTCTATGTAAATTCAAGTGCTTCAAACGATATTTATAATCCGAATGATAAAATCAACAATTATGCCTGGGAAAATTCCGATAATTCCGGCATATTTTCCAGCGCCACGGGAATGAGTTTGCATAATTATCGTTTTTCTTACATATCGATGGATGGGTCTATAGGCGATGTGGAACCAGGATGTTCATACAATGAAATTACCAGCAATACAGTAGTAGCCGACTCGGCAGGAGCTCCTTTTGTAGACTCGAATTGTACCACAATTTCTTCTCCTTTTTTAAATAAATATGGCAGGCCACGAGCAGGCATATCTGAACTGTGGAATGCTCCATCTGATCCGAAAGCCGACATTCAAAATATCGAAGATTGGAAAGGAGGCCGGTCGAGGATTAAAATAAAAACAAACTATTTAAGGATAGAAAGCGGTTCTGCCATTGATGCCTCGGGAGCCGGATGGGCGGGCGGACTATATATCTATCATGCATCTGCCCACGTGGACAATGCACCATCTATATATGATAATATGTATCGCGGGTTTGGCTATGGAGGGGGAAACGCCGGGGTACTCCACTCCGATAATGATCACGTGATAGCCGCTGGAGGGTCACATGGTGCTGGCACTATTGCCGACTTAATACAAAAAGGCAAAGGATCTCAAAACGAGGATACGGCGGAATACCCACATGTTCAAGCTCCAACCTATGACGACGTCATGGATTTGCGATATCCCGGTTCAGGGGGAGGAAGCAGCGGCACCCAGGCGATTCCGGGCAATGGCGGAGGATATATTAAATTGGAGATTAAAACGGATTTTTTGTTGGAGGGTAATATTTACTGTGATGGGGATGACGGTGTGGAAGAAGGAGGAGCCGGAGCCGGAGGAGCAATTTCGATAATTTCATTAAATGGTGTCACCGGACTTGGTACAGTTTCTGCTCGCGGAGGGGGTGGATGGGAAAGCACTAAACAGCCCGGATCTGGCGGTGGCGGAACAATCTATTTTAAGAGTTATTTTCCTGTGGATTTGAGCGTCGATTACAGCCAAGGCTCTCCAAGCGGCTTAAACGCCATAGCGTGTTCGCCTCTTTGTGCGACCATAGGCTATTATTTGAATGATATTTTGCAAAGTGAATTCAACATAATGAAAAAATTATCTCCCGTGTCCAGGAATGGAATACCATATGATCCAGCCAACCCGGATACTTTTTTCAACCCATATGCGTTGCAGCTAGGAGATGAGATCAAAGTAGAAATTACCGTATCCGAAATACTCTATGCCGACAAAATAACCGACAGCTATTTATATTTACCCGGCGAAGAAAATACAAAATGTTATTTTAGCTCAAGTGTAGACGATGCAAATTTTACTTATGATACCTCAAGCAATTCAGCGATAGAATTTACTTGGAAGGGAGAGGAGACAAAAAATGCAGTTCTTAATTATTTCCGTAAAGTTGAGACTCGCTGATATTCTTGTTAAAACGAATTTGTTATATTTGCACATTTCTTAAAAAATCGAGCAGACTGATTTATGGGGTTTGCAAAAAGGCTGAACTAATCATTTTAAAATGAAAATTATTACACAAAAAGACATGAGAAAATTTTGGAAGATTTTATATTTTGTTAACGTTGTATTTTTATCAACCCTTATTTTTGCCCCTGTGTCTTTTGCGGAGGATAATGAATTACCAAATGCGATGGTGGGGCAAACAGTGCTTTTTCGGGATCACGACAATTACTATTTCGGAATGAATGGCAATTTTGCGATTATAAATTATTATTCGGAATATTTGGGTGCGGACACTAATGAGCTTTTTGGCTATAGCTATTCGAGGTTGGCAATTGATTGTTATAGAAAAAATTGGTTTAGTTTTAGGGACCGATGTTTTATGCCTAGTCCAACGACCACCGGGATGAGGGTGATGATAAGCAGAACTTATTTTAAAAACAATACAAACCCCACTATCGAAACGCCAGTATTGTATTATCCTCCAATTACCGTCATGGGTGATGTTTATGGCAACAATTTGGATTTGAGTAATTTTGCTTTTTATGGGAGAAATTTGGGTGTTGCGAGAGGTGTCGGCGAAACTCCAACTAGCCCGACTTGGCGCGCTACCGATTATGTGTTTAATCCGGATTCTCAATCTTATTATGGCGGCGATAGCGAATCGTGGAACTATATAAATAATCGCATCAATCTTCTTTCAGGTGAAGCTATAATTAATAATGCATCTGCGGGTAAGGCGTGGTATTTACAGTCAGATGAAAATTTAAATGTTAATGCTTATGATGCTGTAAAATATCCCCAAGGGAGGGTGTTTAAACATTCAGATCCAAATTCAGCTAACCCGGAAAATCTGACTTTGAATTCCGGTCTTTCATATAATTACAAATATCATGACATCGGTACTATTATTATTGACGGAGATTTGATTGTAGAGAAAGGTGTCAATATTCTTAAAGGCGATCCGAGCCAGAATTCCATTTCGAACGAAAGTTCTTTGGGAATAGTAGTAAAAGGCAACGTGATATTAAAAGGCAATAACAAAATCGAAGCTGCCATATTTTGCATGGGCGCAAGCGGTATAGTATTTCAAGGGGGCGGCGTAGAAATGCGAGGTTCCTTTGTTGCAAAAGACTTTGATGTTTATTCAGACGATGAGCGCACAGTTACTTATTCCGGAATTAGATTTTATTATGATCCTAAGTTGAATACCAATTGGCCGCCGGGGTTTCGCTATTTTAGCATGCCCTCTGCGCAAGCGTCGGTTCCATAGAGACAGGTTTTAATGTGATATTGTAATACCAGACTGGTTATTAAGTTTAATATATTGTGTTTGGGGTTGATTGAAATCCAATATATAAGGTATAATTGTACTTGAAATATTTACGGAGGGGAAATGGACAACTCACCAGCGGGCCAAGCGCCTGCAGTTCCAAATGTAGCATCCGGTGGCGGCTCGTCAGCAGCTGTTGTTTTGTTGTGGATAACTTTTGTTATTGCTATTAGCGCAATGGTATTTTTATACCTTGCCAATCGGTCTTTGGCCAATAGTGTTTCCGATAAAGAAGATAGCAAAAAAGATATAGTTGCGGAATTGTCCAGCCAGAAATACGTTGAAATTGAACAAAATGCCAAATCGTTCTCCGATTCGGCAACTATATTAACGGAGGTTTCTGCAACTCGCTATCCTAAAAGGGAGGTAATGGAAGCGCTTTATTCAAATCTTACCCGGGATATCAAGTTGAATTCATTATCGCTCGGCGAAGACGGAGTGTTGGTTTTGGACGGTGCCACTTCTTCGTATAGAGCTGTGGCAGATTTAATGACAGGGCTTAAGGCTTACGATAAAATTAGCAATATTACTTTAGGTAGTGTATCGCTCGATACATCGGACGAAGCCCCTGTTAATCAGAAAATTACTTTCTCAATAAACGCTTCTCTTAACACTAAAAAAGAAACAGCATCTACAAATTCTAATACTGGTGGTAGTACGGTTCCTCTGGGAGAAGTTGCACAATAGTTTGGTATTTGCAGAATATCTTCAATTTTAAGGAGAGATATGAACAAGCAGAATAACGCTATACTATACGGAGTCCTTGCCATATTTTTGACTGTGGGCGTTCTTATTGTGACTTGGAAATTAATAATGGTTAACTATGCTACAAATAAAGCTCTTAGTTCCCAATTAGATCAGGAAATAAATGCCGCCAGAGCTAAAAAAGACTCGTTAGACCAAACAAAAATCGATTTAGAGTCAATGCAAAGCTATTTTAATCAAATTAGCGTTTCGATTGCTAAAGATAGCGATGAGCCAAACATTATTTCAGAGCTTGAAGCAATCGCCCTAAAAAACAGCCTGGTTATTCCGTCAATTTCAATTTCCGGCGTAAATGAGGTTTCGGCTGCATCCGCAGCGGAGGAAGCCGGAACAACCGCTATCTCCGCGGGAAGTACCGTTTCTGTATCGGTTTCGGTTACCGGTAAATTTGAACAACTTATGAGCTTCATTGGTTCATTGGAAAAAAGTGTTAAATTTATGAATATTAAGGCTTTGTCCTTTACCGAAGACGAAGATGGGCTACTAACCCTCTCTTGCGAAATTGAAGCATATACCAGATACGTACCTACGGCTGCAACAGCCTTGGCTTATTAGAAAGGTTAACGATATGAAACAATCATCACTTGGAGTAATTGGCGCATTTCTCTTTTTATTAGTCTCGGCCGGCATATTTTATTATTTATATAATTCTTCGGTTAATAGCGTCAGTATTGCTCCGAACACGGCTGCTTTTCAACCGGTTAATATCACCGGCTTAAAAGACCAGGTTGTAAAACTTTCCAGCGGTGCCGAAAATAATGCGGGCTTACCCATACCGGTACCACTTTCTAAATTGGGCAAGAGCAACCCTTTTAATAATCCGGAGTAGGTTTTTAGTCACTGCGTATCTGGCTTTTTGGCAAAATTCTTAATGACTTTGCATGCCAGCTATTGCAGTGATCTTTTATATAGATAAATGCAAATGAGAATGAAAACAATTACAATCCGCTTAAGCGCTGATTTAGAATAAGGTTTTAAAAAAGGCCAAAATTTAAAACATGTCGACAAAGGTTTATAAAAACGTTGGTTTTGCTAGTGGGCAACTTTCCCATGATTTTAGCATGCAATCGATCCTTGACGTATTTGTAGTTCAGGGGTTAATTTCTAATGCCGATGCGGAAAAGCTAAAAAAAATTTATCGCAGCAATCGAGATATTGAGAGAGTATTGCTTTCTAACCGCGTTGTTTCTCAAGAAACTATTAATAAAGCATATAGTATTTTATTAAAATTGCCCTATATATCTTTAGATAATACCAAAGTAGATCGAGATGTCCTAAATATAATTCCCAGGAAAATGTCGGCCAAATATGGGGTGGTGGCTTTCGGTTTGAAAGATAATAATTTGCAGATAGCAGTTTCTAAACCATCTTTAATAGATAATACCTTTGATCAAAATTTTGATAAAATAATTGCCGATAAGCCTTATAAATTGGACCTTTATATCACAGGCAGCAATGATTTCAACGAAATATATAAACAATACAAATCAGAGAGCAATGATCCGGATAAACTGTCTAGTTCGGGGATGGCTGTAGTTTATTTACGGAACCAGGATATATCGCATGCTGTTTTGCGAAGTTTGCCGCTTGATTTTATTGAGCGACACCGGGCAGTCTTTTTTTACCAGAAAAACGACAATACATTTGCCATGGCCGCACAGCATCCGGATGCGGCAGATATTAGGAAATCTATAGATTATCTAGAAAAAGAAAATGGTATTAAAATTCAACTTTTTGCAACTTCTCCTGATGATATCGACTATGCCATTGAGACATACAGAGATATTTTAGCTTCAGAGGAGTTGATGATTGAGCAAACGCGACGCGATGCGGAGATGAAGGAAGAGCAAAAACAAGATTTTGGGCCGGAAACAAAAAAAGCGGAAGCAATCAAAGATGATATTGAAAAAAAAGAAGAAAAGGATACAAAATCAATCTTGGAGCCTGAGGCAGCAAATGAAAATATCAAAAAACTCAACGAAAACGAAAAAAAGGAAGAGATTGATATTCGGGAAGTAAAAAAGGCCCAAGATTTAGAAAATGAAAAAAAGGCAGAAGAATCCAAGGAAGCTGAAGAAAAAAAGAAAAACGAAGAAAAGAAAAAAACGGAACAAAAGAAGCAAGAAGATGCAAAAACCGAAGTCCCTGACCAAAAAAAATCTGACGAAAATGGCAACGGGTCATTTCTATCAGCGCTTTTTTCTGGTCTTGGAGGAAAAAATAATAACACACCGGTTCTGACCGTGGAATCTTTTCAAAAAGCACCGGAAAACGATTCAACTAAACTTGAGGTAGTAGGAGAGACAGAAAAAAAAGACCAACCAGAAAAAGATAAACAGCTTGATGATAGCAAAAAGACTGAAACTAAAGAAGACCAAAATAAACAACCGGAAAATAAATCATCGGAGATAAAAGAACCCATTAAAATGGTAGAAAAGGAACCGGAGTCTCAAAAGCAGCCGGAACGAGCGATAAATTTGACAGATTCGGAGGAAGAAATTGGATCTCTTCTTGATAAGGACATAGAAAATGAAGATGAGTTAAAAAAAGTATTATCGGAAAATTATATACCAAAGGTTGTGGCCGCCATTATCAACTATGCCTTAAAATTACGCAGTTCTGATATTCACATCGAGTCAAGCAGCAAGGATGTAAGGGTGCGCTATAGGGTTGACGGAATGCTTAGGGATATTGCCAAATTACCCTTATCGATGCAGCCTCCGGTAGTCAGCCGTATCAAAATTTTGTCAAAAATGAAGATTGATGAAACCAGAATACCTCAAGACGGCCGCTTTAATGTAAGTTTTAAAAATCGCAATGTGGACGTACGTGTTTCTGCGCTTCCTACCGTTCATGGCGAAAAAATTGTAATGAGGGTGCTCGATAAAGATCAAGGAGTATTGTCTCTTGAAGATCTTGGTATGATGGGCAGGGCTTTTGATATTACGCTCGAAAATATAGCCAAACCTCACGGAATTATTTTATCCACAGGCCCCACTGGAAGCGGTAAATCAACGACTTTATATGCGGTATTAAACCGTATTAGCACGCCCTCGGTTAATATTATTACGCTTGAGGATCCGGTCGAGTACGAAATCCCCGGAGTAAACCAATGCCAAATTAAACCGGCTATTGGTTTCACATTTGCCGAGGGATTGCGCAGTGTATTGCGTCAGGATCCGAACATAGTGATGGTGGGAGAGATTAGGGACGGAGAAACGGCCTCTATGGCAACTCATGCCGCGCTTACAGGCCACTTGGTTTTATCTACTTTGCATACAAACGATGCATCCGGTGCTTTGCCGCGTTTGATAAATATGGGTATCGAGCCGTTTTTAATTACTTCATCCATAAATGAAATTATTGCCCAACGCTTGATTAGAAGAATTTGCCCCAAATGTAAAGAAGAAATGAAAATCCCGCAATCTTTAATGGAAATAATTAAAAGAGATTTGGACACGATTCCGGAGAATAATAAAAGAGACAGGGCCAGAATCAAACCTGATTTAAGATTTTTTCACGGTGTCGGCTGCGAAGAATGCAATCAAGGATATAGGGGTCGCTTGGGTATTTTTGAAGTATTGCGAATGACTGAAAAAATTGAAGAACTGGCTATTGGTAAAAGAAGTGCTAATGATATTAAAGCGGCTGCTGTTGAAGATGGCATGATTACCATGCGCCAGGATGGCATTTTGAAATGCTTGGAAGGAGCGACTACAATCGATGAGGTGTTTAGGGCAACTTCGGAGAATAAATAAAATTAAAAAGGTATCAAGTATCAGGTATAAAACAGCTCAAATCTCAAAACGCAAATCTCAAAGCCATAACTTAAAGCTACCTAACTATTGATTTTTTAAATGATTAATTAAGAAGCGCAGAAGTGTTATACCTAATACCTAATACTGTTTTCAAATTTTAATCCCAGTTGACCTTACGCCTTGGCTTGATATAATATAAATATAAAATTATTGGAGGGGAGATGTCAGAAGTCAAAACAGGCTCCGAGATTAGTGCATATCTTGATTATGCCGTTTCTAAGCATGCTTCAGATATCCACATAAATGTTGGTATACCCGTAACCTTGCGTGTAGATGGCAAGCTGTTTTCTGTGCCTGATGCACCGGTATTAACGCAAGCCAAGGCCAAGGAGATAGCGGGAGGTATTGCTGATGATGCCATGATGACAGCTCTTGAGCAGAAAAAAGAGCTGGATTTTTCCTTTGGATATAAAGATATGCGTTTTCGTGCGAATTTATATTTTCAAAAAGGCAATATGGCAGGGTCTCTGCGTCTTATCCCCAACCAAATTCGATCAGTCAAAGATTTGGGCTTGCCGCCGATTATGGAAAAATTTGCCGATCACTCACAAGGTTTTGTCATTATCGCCGGACCTACCGGAAGCGGTAAATCAACGACCTTAGCGGCTCTTATCGATAAAATCAATGAGGATAAGCGTTGCCACATTATTACTATAGAAGATCCTATAGAATATGTTTTTGAACATAAAAAAAGCATTGTCTCTCAACGTGAAGTAGGGCAAGATACCAATACCTTTGCCAGAGCCCTGCGTTCCAGCTTGCGTGAAGATCCGGATGTTGTGCTTATTGGTGAAATGCGAGATCTTGAAACCATTGATGCCGCTTTGACGCTTGCTGAAACGGGGCACCTGGTATTTACCACTCTGCATACTAATTCTGCTGCCCAAACTGCTGATCGTATTGTGAGCGTATTTCCGCCTCACCAACAGCAGCAAGTCAGAAGCCAATTGGCCAGTGTGCTTTTAGGCGTAGTTTCACAGCGTCTGATTCCTCGTATCAATGGTGGCAGGGTGATGGCGGCGGAGATCATGATAGCTAATTCGGCCATAAAAAATCTTATCCGTGACAATAAAATTCATCAGATTCCCAACATTATACAAACATCAGCAGGTGAGGGCATGATCAGCTTAGACAAAGTTTTGGCAGAGCTGGTTTCGCGCGGCGAGATTTCCATGGAAGACGCTTTAACTTGGTCACTTGATCCGAAGAGTTTAAAGATGATGGTTTATTAAAATCCCAGATGGATTTTAATAAACTACTTACGAATTACGAATTAAACGAAAGTACGAATAAAAGAGTTTTTGGGAAACACATATCAGGCATCAAGTATCAAATAAAAAGTTATTGGGTTATTGCTTGAGAGAATAAGTTCTGAATACAAGATTTGTACATTTGATTATAACCTGAGGCAATCTATATCTGTCAAAGATTGAGATTTGGGGCACAAGCACTGTTTCAATAATTTATTTTTTTCAGTGACTTTTCCGTGTAATAAATCTGTGGATGTAAATGGCTAAATTTCTTTACAAAGCAAAAAACAATAAAGGGGACATTGTTTCCGGCACGGTAATTGCTCAAAACGAGTATGAAGCCGAGCAAGTTTTGTTGCAAAATAAACTCTCCGCCATGGAAATTTTGCCCGAACGCAGCATCAGCCTGGGCGGCATTTTTAAGCCTAAAATCACACCTAAAGATAGGGCGGTTTTCGCACGGCAGATAGCCACTATGATAAGTGCCGGCCTCACTCTTACTAAAGCCATAAGTATTGTAGCAAACAGTGCAAGAAATGATCGCCTAAAGGAGCTATATTACACAATATATAAAGATTTAGAAGAGGGTTCGAGCTTCTCGGGTGCTCTTGCTAAGCATCCGGAGGCATTCGATCGTGTCTTTGTAAGTGTAGTGCGAAGCGGCGAGACTACAGGTAATTTGGAAACCGTGCTTGATCAGTCAGCGGAAAATTTAGAAAATGATAATAATTTAATTGCTAAAATCCGTGGGGCTATGTATTATCCGGGTTTTATATTCTCTGCTCTGGTTGTAGTTGGTATCTATATGTTGATAAAAGTTATACCTCAACTGCAAGAATTATTTATGCAGAGCGGCGCGAAATTACCTTGGGCTACGCGGGCTATCATTTGGCTGTCGGAATTTGTACAAAGCAAGTGGTACATAGCGATTGCTATTATCGTGGCATTGGTAATATTTGTAAAATCGTGGGCGGCTTCGGCAAATGGGGCAAGAACTTTGAGTTTGTGGCAGCTAAAATTTCCCATAGTCACTAAGTTCTCCACTGGTTTATATATGACCCGTTTTTGCCAAATCATGCAAATGCTGGT
>CAYNIX010000021.1:0-10666 GCA_964397535.1 uncultured Candidatus Saccharibacteria bacterium
TCCGATCGTGTTATAAATAAAAGCCCAAAATAAATTTTGTTTTATTTTTTTGAGAGTATATCTGGATATATTTATCGCTTGTAGGATATCGGCAGGATTACTCTTAACTAGCACAATATCTCCTGTTTCGATAGCAATATCTGAACCTGAGCCTATCGCGATTCCGAGATCGGCTTGAGCGAGTGCGGGCGAGTCATTTATGCCGTCTCCAACCATTGCAACACGATTTGGGGCTTCATTTATTTTTTCAGATTTCCAATTCTCAATATATTTCCAATCTTTTTTTTGAACTCTTTCAAATAAATGATTTTGAATAGCTTTAATTACCAAAGCTTTATTTAAAGGTAAAATTTCCGCATAAACATTATCTTTTTTTAGATCTATCTTTTCAGCCACAGCTTGAACCACATTTACACTGTCTCCGGATAGTATTACAGATTCAATCCCCATTTTTTTAAGGGTATATATTATATTTTTAACTCCTGGTTTGACTTGGTCGATTATTGCAATAAGCCCCGCAACTTTATTTTGTTTTGCCACATAAGCTATGGTATGGCCCTGTTTTTCAAGAGTTTTTACTTTGGACATGGTAACGGGATCGATCGAGATTTTTCTATTTTGCATCAACAGCGTATTTCCTAAATATATTTGATTTCTTTTAATTTTTCCCGCTATGCCTTGGCCGGGAATTGCTTCGAAATCAGCAACATTATTGGCTTTAATGTTTTTAATTTTGGCATATTCGATTATAGCGGTTGCTAGTGGGTGCTCCGATTTTTGTTCTAGAGACAGGGCATCGGCTAAAAGACTTTTTTCAGTATAACCTTTGTTAACCAATATTTTTGAAATTTTCGGTTTTCCTTCGGTGATGGTACCGGTTTTGTCAAATACTACAACATTAATATTTTTTGCAGCCTCAAAGGCCCTTAAATCTTTTATCAAAATTCCTCGGGATGCAGCCAGTCCCGCGCCTACCATAATTGCTGCGGGGGTAGCTAAACCGAGGGCGCATGGACAGGCAATGATTAGAACTGCAACAAAATTATTGACAGCATAGGCTGGATTGTTTGATAACATCCAATAAGAGAGAGTTGCAATTGCAATAATAATCACCGACGGCACAAAATACAGAGAAATTTTATCTGCTAAAATTTGAATCCGGGCTTTAGATGACAGAGCTTGTTCAACCGTTTTTACAATTTGCGAAAGCATGGTATCACCGGCAACTTTTTTGGCTTCGTAAATAAGATGACCAGTTTGGTTAACTGTTCCGGTAAATACTAGGCTTCCTAGCGATTTTTCGACTAATATGCTTTCTCCTGTCAACATTTTTTCGTCAACTGAAGAATATCCCTCTTTGATTATCCCGTCAGCGCATATTTTTTCTCCCGGTTTTGCAACCAATAAATCTCCGATTTTAATCTCGGAAACCGGTATTGATTTTTCATTGCCCTTGCTATCGATGATTGTTGCTTTTTTTGGAGAGAGTGAAATAAGTTTTGTTAGAGCCTGATTGGCATGATTTTTTGTTATCGATTCAAGATATTTCCCGATAGAAATAAAAATCAGAATAAACACGGCACTTTCAAAATATAATACACCCAAACCAGAATTTATTCTAAAAATTAAATTGAAGAGGGAATAGAAATAGGCGGATGCGGTACCTATGAAGACAAGAGAATCCATGTTGGGGCGGAGTTTATAAAGCGATTTCAAACCGGAAGCCCATATATTGTAATTGAATAAAATTGTTAGAGAGGTAAAAACAAATTCTATGATACCATGCATGGGAAGAAGCAATTCGGGGACCGGCAAGCCTATCATTCTGCCCATTTCCAAATAAATCACTGGAAGCCCCGAAATTATTGATAGTAAAAATCTTTTTTTGAATTGCTTCGTTTGATTGACGTTCTGGTCTTTATTTAAATTGCTTGAGTCATAACCCAGATCCAAAATAGCTTTGCGGATTTTATCAATGCTGATTTGATCGGGATCAAATTCAAGGTCCAATATTTCATTTACAAAATTAAGATTAGCCTTTTCAACTCCAGAAAGTTTTGAAAGGTAAGTCTCAATATTTACGGCACAAGCCGCACAATGCATATGTAAAATTTTAAGGCGGTATTTCATATTAATCGGTGACCTCGATAGTTCCACTAACCATCCCCATCCAGCAGCTAAACCGGTATAGACCGGATTTTGTTGGAAGAAATTCTTTAGTAGTAGTTTCACCAACTGTCAAATTTACTCTTTCTAAAAACAGATCTTTGGCAATTATCGCATTGGTACATCCGCTTGTTCCGGAATCGTAAATTTCCCACTTAACAGGAATGCCACTTTTTACGGTAAACCTATTCGGCGAGTAACCCTTGGCATTTGCGTCCATCTTAATTACTTGGAAATTTTCTTCATTATAGGGGATAGAAGCGACAAATTCTTGTGAATTATTACTAAAAAATGTGATATTCTTGTTAAGAATTGTAAATGCCGCTTTAAAGTTTATAAATGCAAATAATATTAAAAAGGTTGCAATGACGTAACCAAAAAGTCGGGACCATTTAGGGTTGGAGTATATTTTGCTACTTCCCGCTCCAATTAAAAACAAAGGGATGATCGTTCCAAGCGCGAATGAAAACATCATGGCAGACCCCTGTATTACTGACCCCGAAAGCAATGCCAAACCCTGTACCGTTAGGGTAAAACCACAGGGTAGAAAAAATGTCAAAAACCCCAGGATTGCCGAGTTTAATAAATTATTACCCTTAATTTTTAATAGTTTTTTGGAAATATTTTTAGAGAAATTTAGGGCAAAAAAGTTTGGCAGATTAATACCCAAATTTTGTACTGCGATTACAAATAAAAGTCCGGAAACTAATATTATGATAACCGCCGTACCTGTTGAGGTTAGACTTATCACGCTTCCAATAAGGCTTAAAATTGCGCCAAATAGGGCATATGAAATAGCTCTACCCAAATTAAAAAAAATGTGAGGTTTTAAGCGTTGCCATGTGGTATCGCTCTGACTGTTCCAATTTTTAGACAAGGACAACACAACACTTCCGGCAAGGGCGGCGCAGGTTGTAGTTCCCGCCAGAAGGCCGAAGACAAAAAAAGTAGGCAAGGACGAACTTTTATCTACTCTGATTATTCCGGATAGGCCGATTTTTTGAATTAAAAAATAGATTGCCAGGGAAACTAGTATTGATCCGGTGACAATCAGTAGTCTTGGCATAAGCTTTCTCTTTGGGCGGTTGTTGATGTGATACAATTTATAGCCCAAGGCTGATAAGCGGCTGTTCAAAAATGTCAAGTCAGGAGGGTTTATTCCGGAAAATTCCAGAGTAAGAAGATTTCGTTTCCTTGAAATATTTACCGATATAATACCGGCTAGAGATAATAAAGTGCGCTCAATAACCAATTCGCAAGAAGCGCAATGCATACCCTCGACTTGATATGTTATTTTATTCATATATGATTTTTAACTTATGCGGTGAAACTCATCTAATCTATTTGTTATTGTATTTGGTGACCTTAACAATTTCTTCAATCATCAAACTTTTTTTTCTTTTATTGTTTGTTTCCATGGCTTGGGCAAAACAAGAGTTGAGGTGATTTTCCATTAATTTCGAATGAGCAGACTTCAGCAGTCCCATCACGGCTAAATTTTGTTGCATAATATCAATACAGTACTCGTCAGCTTGTGTCATTTTTATTAATTTATCCAGAAGAGACCGTGATTTTTTAAAGTTAATTAAAGCTTCCTCTTTTTTATTCATATACCAGTACCTTAGGTGGGGGTATTAATATTTATATATTTATAATATTTAAGCATTCTTTAATTGTCAAGAAAATCGGTTCAAACGGCTGAATAACCAGTTTAATTCACACAAATTTATTTATTGTAATTTAATCCAAAATTTAGCTATAATATGATTATCCGGATCTGTTTTTGGGCAGATATTTTTGGTGTAGGAAAGAGGGATTACAGCAAATGAAAACGGTATATGAATTCTCGAAGCATACATTTTGGTCTTTTCTGATTGGAGCTTGTCTAACGCTGTTGATTGCTTTTAATTTACCGAATCAGATAGAAAAACCTGCGGAGGGTGCAACAAACAATATTGGCAGAAATCCGCAAGTTTCGGCTCCCTATATTAATTCTTTAGCACCACAAATTGGCCAGACTGCCAAAGATGCTGCCGGTTTTGATAAACCACTTTTTCCTAAAAAACAGATAAGAGATGATGGTGTTGATACGAGGAATAAAAATGTTAAATTGATAAATAATTATGAAAGTGCGATTGAATATTATCAAATTGAAAATGGAGAAAATTTATCGGAAAATATTCAATTAGCGAATCTGCCTCCTGCATATATTTGGTGGTATGGCTGTTCCCCGACTGCCGGCGGTATGATTGTAGCCTGGTGGGATGCGCAAGGCGACGGTTTCTCTAATATTTGGGAAGGCAGTGCGGCTACTTGGAGCGGTAACGGCTCGAGCGGTACTAAAAGGATGGTAGCTAGCCAAGCCCATATTGATTCAGGGGCTGCGCTCGGTTTTACATATGGTAGCTACCGAAATCATACCGCGAATTCAATTGCAGATTTTTATTATACTGAAGACGGAGGTACCGCAAGATCCAGCATAGGGCCGGGTTTTGAAGATTATTTTGCTTGGGATGATCCGTCTACAACTTTAACTAATGAGAGTTATACGGCTAGTTATCAAACCAGGTATGTATCGAGTGGCTACACCTATGATGATTATAAAGCGGAAATTGATGCCGGCCGGCCGGTACATTTGGGACTAACAAGTACAGAAGGAGGACATTCGGTAGTGGGAGTGGGCTATGATGATAGCGCCGGAAAAACCAACTTTATACTATATAACACCTGGGATTCCTCCCTGCATTCCTGGCAGTGGAGTGATGAAACCTATTCAGGATATAATTTTGATGTTTATGCGGGAACAATGATTCAGGTCGAGTCGCAAGATCCCGGCTACAACGTTGCGCCGGTGCTAGCATCCATCGGAAACAAAAATGTCAATGAAAACAGTGCCCTAACATTTCAAGTGGCAGCAACGGATGTGAATTTCGGGGATACTTTAACTTATTCCGTCACCAACTTACCGAGCGGCGCAATATTTACTCCGGCTACTCGTACTTTTACCTGGACTCCCGGATACGATCAGGCCGGTAGTTTTGTAAACGTTCATTTTGAAGTTAGCGACGGAGAGTTAACTGACACGGAAGATATTACTATTACGGTTAATAATGTTAATCGGCCTCCGGTTTTTGATGTCATCGGCAATAAAAGTGTAAATGAAAATGAAGTGCTATTGTTTACCGTTTTGGCTACCGATCCGGATGGTGATAGCGTCAACTATGGAGTTAATAATTTACCAAGTGGCGCCAGCTTTACGGCGGGAACTCGTACTTTTGCTTGGACTCCCAATTATTTACAATCCGGCACCTATAATGTTGGTTTTGCAGCCGGTGATGGTACGGTACAGTCAGTTTCAAACATTACAATTACAGTTGCCAATGTGCCTCAGGAACCTTTTCCAAATGATACCGCAGCTATTTCGACAAAAACTTATTCTGCGGAGTTGGCCATAGCTGGGCAAAAAACGTCGGACTGTAGTGCATATATAGGCAACAATTTAATAGCTGATTTCAATACCACTAGTTGGAGCTATACTCTGAATTTAAACTTAGGCGCCTCAAGTTATGATGTCATATATAAGAATTATTTGGGTACGGAAATTTCCAGAAAAACCATATACATAATTAAAAATCGCTTGGCCGATATTAACGGTGATAATAGTATTGATCTGCTCGATTTATCAATTTTGGCAAATTTCTGGGGCGTGGTAAGTCCCGGCGAAAGCTTAACCGATATTAATGGAGATGGAATAGTGGACCTAATGGATCTTTCCATCTTTGCCAATAATTGGGGCGGATAAAATTATCAGGAGTTGGAGCATAAAAAATAAGAGATATAATATAATTAAACCAAGTTGGGCGTTTTTAATTCGCTTAAGCGAGACAAAAAAATAGAAGTTAGTTAATAAATGAGAGTGTATTGTGTATATCGACTTTCGACTTTTCATGATTTAATCAATGGAGCATAGATGAAAAGAATATTATGGAAAAAGATTGGCATAAGAAGCTATATCGTGTTTATAGCTATTTTCATCTTTCTAATAGCAGCCGGCGTTGCTTTATACGTCAATAAAAATGATGCTTCTGAATTGTATTCAGATACAGACAGCTCTATAAATAACAATGGCTTGGATGAAAATGAGGTGATATCCACTGAAATTAACTCACTTGATGGAGATGCCAACGATGGTGGTTTTTATACAAGACCTTATATTCCAGAAACTATTGGGCAAGCCCAAGAAATTGATCTTCATGCAGAGGGTGTGAAAGTTATTACAGATTTTGAAAATCTCGCAAATTATCCTAACGAAAGCGACCAGGCGACAGAACAAATTCCTACTCAGCTTGCAACAATACCTCCCGAATATATTTGGTGGTATGGATGTGCGCCTACCGCTGCCGGTATGGTTTTGGGATGGTGGGATTCACAATCTGGTTTTGGGGATCTATTTGAAGGAAATGCTTCTACGTGGTGGGGAGCCAGCGATGGTACTACGGGAACGAAACACATGGTTGCAAGCAAAGAGCATATAGATGCAGGCAAAGCCTTGGGTTTTACCTATGGCAGCTATCAAAATCATACTGCAAATTCAATTGCGGATTTTATTCAAACCGAAAATGGAAGCACAGCCGTTGGCAGTACGGCGACAGGCATTAGAAACTTTGCGCTTTGGGATGATCCTTCTACAGCTTCGACTAGTGAAAGTTATGCTTCTAGGAGTTATAACGTATATATCAATAGTCCATATGACAGCTCAAACCAATGGTTTAGTTTTAACGATTATAAAGAGCAGATTGATGCCGGTAGGCCTGTATTGTTATCGGTGGGCAATGGTAGCTGGGGTCATTTTGTTATAGGCTTTGGGTATGATACCACCGATGGAAAACAAAATTATCTATTGTGGACAACATGGAGCGGGTGGGGCATAAGATCATGGGAGTGGCCGGGGCCGGAGACTAACTCCGGAGATAGATGGGTGGTAGCTTCGGCAATTTTATTTAATGTTATTCCAAGAGAGAATTCTACGAATCAAGCTCCCTTTCTTTTTGAAATTCCCGATCGCACCATTCATCTCGGAGAAACAGTATCTTTCAGCCATAAAGGATGGGATCCTGATGGTACGGCCACTTTATCTGTACTGAATTCTCCTACTGGTGCAACTTATACAAATACGAGTGGAACTAGCGGAAAGACTTTTAGTTGGACACCCACTCAAGATCAGGTGGGAACGCACACTATTCGTTTTGAGGCTTCTGATGGAGAATTAGTGGATTACCAAGATGTGGTAATCACAGTACTGTCCAATAGTTCTAATCAGTCTCCTGTACTTGCCCCAATCGGTAATAAAACTGTTAACGAAAATTCCACTCTCACATTCACAATTACCGCTAGCGATGCGGAGGGCGATACTCTTTCCTACTCTGCATCCAATCTACCAAGCGGTGCTACTTTTAATACAGCCACAAAAACCTTTAGCTGGAGCCCTTCATATACCCAAGCGGGGACTTACAGCGGTCTTAGATTTACCGTTTCTGACGGTACATCTACGGACTACGAAGATATCACTATTACGGTCAATAATATCAATCGCGCACCGGTACTTGCCTCAATTGGGGCAAAAAGTGTAAACGAAAATTCCAACCTCTCTTTTGTAATCTCCGCATCCGATGCCGATAATGATTCTCTCTCCTACTCTGCATCCAATCTGCCAAGCGGTGCCACTTTTAATACTTCAACCAAAGTATTTTCCTGGACTCCTTTATATACCCAGGCAGGGACTTACAATGGAGTTAGATTTAGTGTTTCCGATGGCACCTCAACGGATTATGAGGATATTACAATAACAGTTAATAATATTCCGGTGGCTCCTGTACTCGCCGGAATTGGTAACAAAACGGGTGATGAAAACAAGGTGCTTTCTTTTGCAGTATCCGCAAGTGATGCCGACAGTCCTTCTCTCTCCTACTCTGCATCCAATCTGCCAAGCGGTGCCACTTTTAATACTTCAACCAAAGTATTTTCCTGGACTCCTTTATATACCCAGGCAGGGACTTACAATGGAGTTAGATTTAGTGTTTCCGATGGTACGCTTACCGATTACGAAGATATTACCATAACCATTCGTAACTCCAACCGCTCACCTGTGTTCGATGCTATAACCGACAAGAGCGTTAAAGAGAACGAAACGCTTGCTTTTACGGTATCCGCTACAGATCCGGACGGTGAAAATCTCTCATATTCGGTGGTTCATGCTCCGAGCGGTGCTACGTTCAATGCATCTACCCGTACATTCTCTTGGAAGCCGGATTATACTCAATCTGGTGCTTATCAAATCACATTTGTAGTTTCCGACCCATACATTGATGTTCCCAAGACCATCACTATCACTGTTGTAGATGTTCCTCAAGATACTTCAACCAATGACACCGGCAGTGTAAGTTCAAAAACTTATGAGCCGACCATTACTTTATCAGGAGCTAAAAGAAGCGACGTCAGAGCATACTATGGTGATACTTTGATAGCTGATTTCGGTACCACTTCTTGGCAGATTACCATTAGTTTGAACACCAGCCAGACCAGTTATGACATAGTGTACAGAAACTCATCAGGTGGGGAGGTTGCCAGAAAAGTAATTACAATACATAATCATCGCTTAGCAGATGTAAACGGTGACGGCGCAATAGATTTACTCGATTTATCTTTAATTGCCAATTACTGGGACCAAGATAACCCAAGCGAACCCCTAGCCGACTTAAATAGTGATGCTAAAGTGGACCTCATGGATCTTTCTATTTTTGCCAATAATTGGGGAGGATAACTACACGGAAAAAACACTGTTTGGAAGCACGGTAGGGTTGCTTGGGGAATCAATTATAACTACACCCCTTGGACAGGCTTGGGGTAAATGGAGGAATAGAAAAACAAAGGAACGGAAGAGCCAAAGAACAGGTAACGGCTAGCAATAGGTGAATGAATTTAAAAACTTTAATTTTAAGATTGGATTATTGAAATTAAAAAAGGTAAAATAAATACGAAAGGCAATTTAAATGAAAGCTGGGGTGATATGAAAAAAATATTTTATGCTATGCTTTTTAGCATAGTTCTGTTGTTAATGCTGGCACCTGCAAAAAGTATGGCTGCTGTCTGCATATTTGTTGGCGGTAGCGGTACTAAGACGGTCGGGCAGACATTCAATGCGGTAGTATCAGCGAGTGGGGTTGAATTTGATAGTCTTCAAGGTACCATCAATGTATCCGGAAATGTTAGCGTGGTTTCGGTGAGTGCCGGTTCAGCTACGTGGCTTCCGGGAAAAACTCCGGCAGTTGGCAGCCAATTTGTAGGTATTACTTCGCCCACTTCATCACTTACTGTTGCGACAGTAAGATTGCGGGCTACAGCTGAAGGTAGCGGTAGTGTTTCTATCAGCGGAGCGAAACTGGCAAGAAATGGTGCAATAGTAAGCGAAACAGGCGGCAGCGCCAATTTCACCATTCAAAAAGGAGTCAGCTTACCAGGAAGTATCAATATCACCTCGAGCAGCCATCCCGATCAAAGCGCTTCTTACGAGGCAACCACAATAAATTTGTCTTGGGAAAAAGCAAGTGGCGTAACCGGATTTTCCTATCTCTTAGATGACTCTGCCGATACCACCCCTCCTCAAACAGTCACATCGGCTGATACTTCGGCGACTTATGAAAATCAGGCAGTTGGCACTCATTACTTTCATATTCGTGCTCAAAACGCTGACGGTTGGGGTGCCGCCAGTCATTTTACAATCAATATTAAAGAACCGGAGCCAAAAGTTGATGAAACTCTTCCCGCTCCACTGGATATTAAAATAATAAAAGACTCGACATTTACTTCCGATATCGCGTCTGGCAAGGTGAGCGGAATACTCATCACCGGAAAAATTTTACAAGGATACACCGCAAACTTGATTTTCAGCCCGGTTTTAACATTGCCTGAAGGAAAAACTCTCTCAATAGCTAGCTCCGGAAGCGGTGATTTTGAGTATTTAGTAGATTACCCCATAGATAGTGGATTCTATAAATTAGTTATTCAAGGACAAAAAGATAAAACACTTACACCCAAAAGTGAAGAAATTCCCTTTGAAATATCGCTAGCCAAGGGTGGAAGCGTTAATATATTAAGCGAAGCTGATGCGGCAAAAAATTCCGAGGCGTCTTCGAAAAAATTTGGTTTGGATATGCTAAAAAATAATTACATTTATATTATAATCGGCGCGCTAGTGGTTTTAATAGCCGTTGCTGTTCTTTTGATTATTAAAAGGAGAAGAATTCAAACTCCTGCTGTTCACAGGTCCGAACCACACAAAGATGCTACTCCCAGAATTACTATCGATAAGCTGTTGAATAAAAATGATGATGATAATTCACAAGATAATTCGGATGGTAGGAACGGTCCGGAAATGAATATTTAATCAAGTAAGATACTATGGGAGAAAATTTATCACCCATCTGGGAAAGCGATCCTGATA
>CAYNIX010000022.1:0-10564 GCA_964397535.1 uncultured Candidatus Saccharibacteria bacterium
AAATATCAAATCCCAAAATACAAACAATTCAAAGAAACAACAATCTAACAATGAATTTGCTTTAGGTAGGCTTGTGGCGGTGAATGATCCGGAGGTATGGAGCAAAAGAGATTACGGCAAGCCGGCCGGTGATAAATATTCCGGGATGATGCCGCCAAAACTTGCCCGTGCAATGGTAAACATTGCTCTGGGCCAAATAAATTCTAATTTCGAAATTCTAAACTCTAATCAAACACAAAATTCAAATTTTGAAAATTCAAAAAATGTTTCGGATTTAGGATTTAGAGATTCGAGTTTGCGACCTTTGGTCGTTGATCCTTTCTGCGGTTCGGGCAATATTCTTATGGAAGCAATGCTTCTTGGCTGCGATATTATGGGAAGCGACATTTCAGAGAAAGCCGTTTCTGATTCAAAAGCTAATTTGAAATGGCTTTTGAATCAAATGCCAAAATCCGAATGCCAAATTTCAAATGAAAATCAAAATGATTTAATTACTAAAAAACTACAAGCTAATGCCTACAGTTTATTCCAGGCCGATGCCACTAACTCTGACTTCGTCAAAGAACTAAAGAACCGAATAACAGAAAAACAGAAAAACTTAATTATTGTTACCGAACCGTATTTGGGAAAACCAAAAAAAATTAAAGATAAAAAAGAAAAAATCAAAAATGAAACTGAAGATCTAAAAAAATTATACCTTGGTTTTTTAAATAATATGAGGCTACTTACTACTAACTACCCACTACTTACTATTGTAATCGTTTTCCCTATCATTGAGACGCTTGATGCCGGCGCTTTATCGCTTTTTGACGAGTGTCTTGACGAAATCAAGAATTTAGGCTACAATGTGGAGTGTGCCCTGAAATATGGGAGAGAATATCAAGTTACAAAACGGCACATTGCCGTTTTAACTCAAAACGCAAAACGCAAAATTCAAAACCACAACCAATTAACTTAAAAACAAAAATGACCTTTCCATAATTTTGAAATTTGACTTTTGAGATTTGAGATTAATCCGAAGGATTACAATGGCTCATAAAAAAGCGGCCGGTAGTACCAGATTGGGTAGAGATTCAAGAGCACAGCGCCTCGGCGTTAAAGTTTTTGGCGATCAAATGGTGAATGCCGGGGGGATCATCGTTCGCCAGCGTGGAGCCAAATTTCATAATGGCGCCAATGTCGGCAAGGGTGGAGACGATACCTTGTTTGCCCTAAAGACAGGCCATGTCAAGTTTCAAGAAAAGCGTGTAACCGCTTTTTCCGGCAACAAGGCCAAGAGAACATTTGTGAGTGTGGAAGAAAGTAGTAAGTAGTAAGTAGTAAGTAGTAAGTAGTAAGTAGATTTGTTTTAAAAGTTTTCATACTAAATACTTAATACTTGATACTTGATACCAGAAATTACGTCAAGCATATAGGATTGAATAGTGAATTACATGCCCATTATTCATCATTCTTTATTCATTATTCATGTTTCAGTTTCATAGTTTGCCGTAATGCCGTTAAACCAGCTAGGGAGGCTGATAACATGGCAAGTTTGCAACAGGTTAAGAGATACTGTGTGGGGTGTAAGAAGTGGGTGTCGGTCTGGATATCCAGCAAGGACTCCCACCCGAGGTGCCCTGCATGCTCACAGCACCTGTTGCGAGTCGCAGCCTAGCAGATCGCAGCAACCGGCACTGTATAGTGCCGGCATCGAGGCCACAAGGGAGGGCCGAGATGACATTGATGTCAAGTATCACCTCGGCCAACAAGGCCGAGGAGGAAGTATCATGTCGAGTCTTGAACGGATCGAACAGAGAGCAACCAAAAAGGGGTGGAGGTGTGTAGATACGCGGAGAGTGGATCTTCCCGATGGCGGCACCTCCGAGGTTGGCGTCGATGTGAACGGTCACACGGCATACGACTTTCTACAGGGTGCCCATACACCTATTGGGACCTGTTGTTCGTATGCGACGACCCTAGGCCTTATCGGTGAGTAAGTGATTCAACCAGGTACGTAGTTGCACGTAGGAAAGTCTTCGTAAGTTTACCCCTACGTGCCTGGCGCTTCGCAGGATCTCGAGACCTTGCGGAGTAGGTTGGCAAAGCGCAGGAGCGCGCTAAACCGGCCAAAACCGGGCTTGAGCCCGGAGTTTCACCCCGTCGGGTGGTCCACACCCAGCGGAATTCGTAACCGACTTGCGTCGGTAGGTCTGCACGGCCGGCGGGATGCGTTCGAACGCGCCCGCCGGCCGCCATCATCAACATTGGTGGTGGGGTGGGAGTGCCGGAGAGCCGTGCTCAATCGCACGGCTCCTCCTCTCTGAAATTAAGTTACTTGTCTCGAGCCTGTCGAGAGATTGATTCTGGAGATGGAGAATATTAAAATAGGAGTTAACCTTCGCTGATCTTTTCCACTGATCAACATCGATTTGCTGAGAGAAGAATCCCGATTCGTTATTCGTCATATAGTCAAATTAGTCATCCATTTGTGGCAAAGGAGAATATGCAATCAACACTAGCAAAATTCATGAAAAAGAACATTCCCGATGTGAGAAGCGGTGATACCGTTCGTGTTCACATTAAAGTCCGAGAAGGCAGCAAAGAGAGAGTTCAGATATTCGAGGGCCTAGTTATTGCTGTTAAACACGGCAAGGGATTGGACGGCACCTTTACTGTCCGCAAAGAGTCGCTTGGCGTAGGTGTAGAGCGCATATTTCCGCTACATTCACCGAGAATTGTAAAAATCGAACGTGTCAAACAATCAAAAGTTCGTCGCGCTAAACTTTACTTCATGAGAGAGCTACGAGGTAAGAATGCGAGACTTCGTGAACTAAATCGCACACCCATGATGTGGGAAGAGAAGGGCGCAGAGGAAGAGCTGGAAAAACTAGCGGAAGAAACCGCTCGCGAAGCCGAGAAGCACGCCGCCAAGAAAGAAGCTGAAGAGGCCGCTCTGGAAGCCAAAGCCGAAGCTGCACTTTCGCGCCACGAAGACAATGAAGAAAAACCCGCAGAAGAATCAAAAGAACAGAAATCAGAGTCTAAATAAAAGTCAAACAGTCTCATTAAAAAATACACTTCATCTCATATTCAGAAAGTGTATTTTTTTATATAATAATACGCTAACAATACAATACGACGTAGTACTGTAGTGCAACCAGTAAATAGAATTTAGAATGTTGTATAAACAACTTGTGCATATATTCGTGAAGTTTCCCGTAAGCCAAGCAATGTCATGGATTTTGCGAATTGTTTCTAAAATTCTATTGATGGAGTACTAGTTTTAATTTGTAAGCCTTGTTTTTTTATATAAAATTATCAACATTAATAAGCGGGTAATTTGCGTGGAGTCCCGCGGTGCCGAAAACGAATGCGGCATCGCGGGCGGGTCTGTCACCAGTGAGTAGGCAGTTTTTCATCTTTCTGCCACTCGTATGCGGTATCGCGCTTTATGCACATTGTATGCCTCCAAACAGGTGATAAACCAATATTAAAAAATTTCTAAAAAGAGAAATATAGAAAAAGCTTGAAAAACAAAAATTATACTTAATATAATACGTTCATCTTATATAAGTATGTTTATCAGATTTAAAGTAATACAATATCTTTTTAAGGTCTCTCGACAAGCTCGAGACAGGCCGTGTTATTAGTTTTTGATCTTATCTAGGAGGCCAATTTGGATATTGAGATGTTTTAGTTTGAGAGTAAAGTTTTGATATAAGCCACCACTAATTTCAAATTCGAGGCCGCACAGCTTAGAAAGCGGGGAAGTAATTTTGCTTTGCAAATCAAATCTTGAAGATGCATACGAGCCGGGCAATTCGCTATTTTTTAAGATAAAATTATTTTTTGAAAGAAGTTTATATAAAATTATGGAAGCCGATTTTTGCGAAGGTAAATCTTTAGAGGTTAAAGATTTTCCCGGCACAAGGATTTTTTGATGATAAATGTCAATTATCAAGTCTAGTCCTAGGTTATTAAGGTCATTCAGACCGGCTAACCGAATAATAGTGTTTTGGCCGTCAATAATTTTAATTTTGTAAGAATTTCGTTCTATAAAATCGCTGTAAAGAGACCGGCTGATATCCTGTTCTATAAGAGCCCCATCCGTTTCGTAATTATCCCGCCAGGAAGCATAGAAAAGTTTAGAAGAAAATGTTTTTTCAATTTCTTGGCGGTACTGCCCGAAAGGCACGGCGAACAACACCATGCCGCCCTTGCCTACGCCGGTAATTTTTGCGCCGCTGCCGACGCGATTTTCGGAAATATTTGAAATATTATGTATTTGGCTATATATTTTATCAATTTCCGGATTAGAAATTTCCAAAAAGTGCAGCATATTCTGATATTGATTTAGGGTGTTAAAAAAGTAGCGCAAAGAATTTTCATGAGCCCCTTTTTGCATCAAATCACTCATGGCATATAAATTTTGATTGGTAATTTGTTTGAGAAAGTTAATATAGTCGTGCCAAAAGGGGGACGATGAAACTCTGTTGAAATCAATTTTTGTTTCTCTTTCCTCGGAAATTCTTTTAATCTCTTCCGCAGAAGCAATCACAGCCGCTCCCTGAACGTATTTGCCGCTAAATATCAGGCCAAAGTCAATGGGCCATACCGGATTTTTCAAATTTTTTAGTAATTTATCAAGCGGTTTTGCCCAATATTTATTACCCTTGGCGTTGAATACGATCGGCAAAAAAGATTTAGAAAGAGCAGCATAGGTGGTGGCGCCAAGCGTGCGTCCGGTTTGTAATTTTCTGGCAATTGACCAGGCTTTGGGAAAAAGTTCACGCTCCATCTCGTCCGGTGAATCTAAAAAATTTTTAGAAGTAAATTTTTGCCTTTGATTTCGAGATTTGAAAGCCCATAAGTTAGCGCGGGCCAAGCATGAAGCAAGCGCACCTAAACCACCCAGTGATGCGCCCAGTGGAACCTCTGAAAGAAGGTGAATTTTAAAATTATTTAATTCTTTATCCAGCATCCTGCCGATGGCAGTTTTTAAGTGATTATCCAAATATACGCTTCCCCATTCGTCATTTTCAAAAAAGTACGCTAAAAAACTATCCGGGACTTGATTTTGATCCGAATTTTCTTCAATTCCCAAATACAAACGAAAAGGAATTTTTTGTGATATGGTAAGGCCGTCGAAGAATCCGGCAAAATCTCCGCTCCACAAAAATGAATGAGGCGCGGACACCACATATGAGCAGCGGCTAAAAAAATCAGAGTAAATTTTTGGGTGCCTTTTTCTAATTTCCGAAGTGTTCATAATAGCCAAATTTTATCTGAAAAGTAATATTTTGTCACCCCCCGAAAATTATATATAATAACTTTATTGTTAAAAAAATAGTCGCAAAATGCGACATTATAAAATAATACAGATTAGGTGCAATAAACGTAACTAGGATATAATATATAATTGACAAATAATTTAGATAAATATTATACTGTCAATATATATGACTGAAGAAAATGCATTAATTAACGCAATAAAACTGCTTGGCTATGAAGAAAATGAGGCCCGGGTTTATTTGTCATCATTAAAGCTCGGCCCGGCTACCATGTGGGAAATATATCAAAAGTCGCAGGTGAAAAGAACCACTTGTTATCAAATTTTTGAAAAGTTTATAACTCAAGGCATAGGTACTAAAAAGGTGCTGCCCAAGCACACCATATATGCGGTAGTTGACCCGGATGTTTTAGCAAAAACTTTGGAGAGTAAGAATCAACAATTTAAACTGGCATTGCCTCAATTCGAGGCCATCACCAGCAGGTCAAAAGCCAAACCGGAGATGAGCATTATTAAAGGTGAGGGCGGCATATTTCAGATTTATCAGAGTGTTTTAGAGAGGCCGCAGGGTAGCGAAATATTATATTTGGGAATACCTTTATTTTGGCTAAAAAAAGTCGGCCAAGCTCTTGACGCAAATAACCAAAGACTTTTGAAAGAGATTGGCATCAGGATGATATTATCCGATAAACCGGAGCATAACGATTTTTTGAAATATGATAAGGATGAAATGCGCCAAACCAAATTTTTACCTAAAAAATATTTTGATCCGCCGGTTGAAACACAAATTTGCGGCAACACTGTAAGCTATATTATTCACTCCGAGCGCGAGCCGTTTGCCAGCGTAGTAGATAATCCCGCCATTGCCATGACCGAACGGCAAAAATTTGAAATATTGTGGCAAATCGCCGAAGAAAAATACTAAAAATGGAATGATGAATCCTCCTTCGCATAAAGCTTCGGAAAGACATAGTAAAGAATTATGAATGATGGTTAAAAAAAGATATAGGCACCGGGCGGAATTATAATCATGGACAAGACAAAGAATAAAAAGACCGGGAGTATTGGAGAAGACAAGGCAGCGGAGCACCTAAGGAGCATTGGGTATGAAATATTAGAGAGAAATTTAAAGCTTTTTTGCGGGGAAATAGATATTTTAGCTCGCGATAAAAAAACTATTGTAATTGTGGAAGTCAAAACTGTGCGTGGCGAGGGATTCGGGCCGGCGCAAGATTTGGTACGATATAAAAAAAGACAAAAACTTTTGCTGTTGGCAAAGGCTGTAGAGCAAAAATATACCAATAAAGCTATCAGAATAGATGTGATAGGAATTGATTATTCTGGGATTGATCTTAAAATCACTCATCTTGTCAGCGCCGTGGAATGTTAAGCAGTGAGTGATTCAAACAAAATATTAAAAAATAATAATACAGTACAGGAAAAATACTCTTATCAAAAATGATAAGGAAATTGATGCAAATGTAATATAACATTGGTATTGGCTAGGTCAAACCGTGTATCTCAAGGGTAATTCAGCTGTCGGGCAGATATCGGGGGAAGGCCGCAGCCGTGCCAGGGAGCGAAGGAAGCGTACTAACCCAGGCCAGCCTTCGCTCCCAAAACCTGTTGTCATAACAATCAAACTCCGCATGTGCGGAGTTTGATTGTGTTTAAAAAAATTAATAAATGTGCTACATTGGCAATGTGTGGTTTGGCCGAAAATTAGGAAGAAGGTGTGGTTAATGTCTCGGGTTATCGGCTTAGCTGTTGTATGGCTGGTGTCTTCGAATGCCCACGCTGATTCCTGGCTTGGGCAACTGCCTAAACTTGAGCTCTCAAGCCAACAGCTATATGGTGAGAGGGCAAACTACGAGCAGGTGAGGCAAGTTGTGCAGAAGCTCGCCGACCTTGGCCTACTACCCATGTCTTGCGTCCTTTCGGGCCAACCGGAGGACGAGCAAGGGAACATCTGGGTGCTCTATCACCCAAACGCGGCTTTCGACAACATCGAAGCTGTCGGCCGCGTGGTGGTGCGTGTGTGGGGTGGAAAACCTCAACCTACATATCTGGTCCTCGCACGCGAGGTATTGGAACGCACAGAACTTGCTCAGGTCTCTGTTTCTTGCCTCAACAGTTTGTTCGGCAAGGTAACAGATGACCAAGGGGCTGTGGCGGGGTTTGCGAGGTCGGATACCACGATGTCTAGCCAATACAAAGGAGGCGAAGTAACAGCCTATAAACGCGCAGATGGTATGCTGGTGCACATTACTGCCATACCGCAGGCAAGACAGCAGATGGTGGCGATGAAGGTATTCAAAGCGCCGCCGGATCGGAAAGGAGAAAGCGCAGGTGATGCCCTCTAAATTCGCACAAATGGCGCCGGTGTTGCTACCGGTGCTGGTAGTGCCCGGTGTATGCTTCGGAATCTGGAGCAGTGCGGCATATAGCATCATCTTTCTCGGGCTCGCAGCATTGCTTGCCATTACAGCCGGTACCGAGGAGCTGATGATGTGCTTTCGGAAAGGAGGTGCGCCGTATGCCGACAAAAGTAGCTCTGCTGGCGCTCATCGTGCTGGCGATAGTTCTCGCCACCGGGATGTTCCTCAATGAGGCCAAGGTGCAGAACTATGCCACATATGGAGTCTTTATAGCTGCTCTGCTCATGATTTTGGGCGGGGTGTCTGACATGATCGAGTCGAAAAGGCAAAGGGGGTGCTCGACTTGAGCAAGATTCGGTGGCGGTTGCAACAGGCGTTGCGGCCGCCACCATGCGTTTAAATCAAAATTATTTTTTGCTATAGTATAAACATGATTAGAACTCGTTATGCTCCAAGCCCTACCGGCAGTCCTCATATCGGCAATATTCGTACCGCACTTTTTGAATATCTCTTTGCCAGGTCGCAAGGAGGGGAATTTTTATTGCGTATTGAAGATACCGATCGGGAACGTTTTGTTGAAGATGGAGAGAAGTGCATTATTGAATCATTAAAATGGCTGGGGATCGAACCCGATAATCTTGAAAATTATCCTGTTCAATCAAAACGGCTTGAGACATATAAAAAGCATGCGTTTGATTTGGTACGAGCGGGTCATGCTTATATTTGCACCTGCAGTAAAGAAAAATTAGCCCAAGATCATGAGCGCCAACTCAAAGAAAATCGTCCGCCTCGCTATGAGGGGCATTGTCGAACCGCTGATATGCACTTAAAAGACTTAAAAGACGGCTGTTACGTTATTCGCATGAAGATGCCAGATAACGGCAAAACTGTGGTAGGCGATATGATTAGGGGTGATGTTGAATTTGAAAATAAATTAATTGACGACCAAATAATTTTAAAATCAGACGGTTTTCCCACCTACCATTTGGCAGTGGTTGTGGATGACTCGGAAATGGGAATAACCCATGTCATCCGCGGTGAGGAGTGGCTTTCTTCGACGCCTAAGCATCTATTGTTGTATAAATATTTTGGCTGGGAGCCGCCAAAATACGCCCATCTGCCGGTAATTTTGGGGCCGGATAAGAAAAAATTGTCAAAACGTCATGGCGCCGCAAGTTTGTTGGAATATCAGCAGATGGGATATCTGCCCGAAGCCATGATTAACTTTTTGGCGCTTTTGGGCTGGAATCCAAAGGATGAAAGAGAAGAATTTATATTAGATGAGCTTGAAAAAGAGTTTAAGCTTGAAAACGTAAATAAATCACCGGCGGTTTTTGATATAGATAAGCTGAAAAGCATTAATGCTTTTTATCTCAAATCTCAAATCTCAAAACTCAAAACTACAACTCAAATCTCAAATTTTTTAGCTGAATTTGGGATATCCGAGTTATCGGTTGGCGAGCTGGAATTAATTGGTCGCGGGGGGTATCAAACTTTAGTGGAGGCTGCGGAATATATTAAGAAATTGAGAAAAGAACCAATCTATGAGTCAAAATTACTTATCTTCCGTAATTCGGATAAGGAAAGGTGTAAAAAAGGCTTAGAGGCGGCTCTGGAGGTTTTTGAAGCTATACCGGTTGATAAATGGAAATTGGACGATATCAACAAGGCATTAATTGATATAGTCGCCAAAAATCAACTTTCTAACGGTGATGTTTTTTGGCCGGTGCGCGTAGCTCTTTCGGGTGAAGAAAAATCTCCATCTCCGGCGGAAATTGCAGTGGCGATTGGCAGGGAAAATACTATCAATCGTTTACAAAAAGCAATAAATATCGTTTGACAGCATGAATTTGTGGTATAATAAAACATATAATTAAATGTGGAGGGGAAATGGCGCGTCCTAAAAACAGCGCAGGTTTATTAACAAATCCTGTGTCTTTGGGTTTGCTGGCGATTTTTTTATTGTTAGCCGATTTAGTGGCCAATCAGCTCGAAACTAACCCGATAGAGACTATGATTGTCGGTTTAAGCGGTGTATTGTTCGGCTTGGCGTTAGCTAATGTAGCTTTTACCGGCAAGAAAAAGGATCAGTCGTTGGCTGTGAGCCTGATCGTAATTTATCTGGTATTTTTTGGAGTGCTGTATTTTGCAAAACTGATTAATGTCTGATTCCAAGGCAAAAATCAAGCTAGTACAAATTATTGCAGAATCCAACTTATCTGGCGGTCCCCGTCATGTGTTGGATTTGCTTGAATTTGTGGATAAAAATATTTTTGATTGCTATCTGCTTTGTCCAAGCGGTGATTTGGCACGTCAAGCCAGAGATATCAAAAATATTACGGTTATTAACACACTGATGCGGTCAAAGTACGATATAATCGCCGTTTACAAAATAAACCGCATTTTAAGTGAAATTCAAGCCAAGAAACATCCATTTAACCCCATAATAATCCATACCCATGGGCCAAGAGCTGGATTGTTGGGCAGATGGGCAAAGCCCCCTGGAGTATATTCTGTCTACACCGAACATAGGTGGGACAATGATTACCATCTTGAAAATCGAATTAATGAATATATTCAGCTTTCTTTGTTGAAGCAATTTAATTACAAAACAAATCAAATAATAGCGGTTTCAAATTCTGTAAAAAATTTTTTGATTTCTCATAAATTGGCGCCGGAGGAAAGGATAAGTGTGGTGCCGAACGCAATAAATTTGAAAAATTTGAATTATAAAACTCATAAACCGAAATTAAAGCAAGGCAACCATTTTATCATAGGAACGGTGGGGAGCTTAAACCATCAAAAAGGCCAGATATATCTAATAGAAGCCATGGAGAAAATCATAAAAGCTTATCCGCACTTAATGCTTGAGATAGTTGGAGAAGGCGACGTAAGGGGCGAATTGGAAAGCCGA
>CAYNIX010000023.1:0-9993 GCA_964397535.1 uncultured Candidatus Saccharibacteria bacterium
ATGCTACGGAATATCATTGGCAAGCTCAAGTAAAAGATGCTTCAAGCGCATATTCCTCATATCAGGATTACGGAAGCAACACAGAGAACCCTCCTACGAATCCTGCAGGCAGAGATTTTGGCGTAGATACCACTGCACCAACGGGTGGTACGGTAAATGACGGTACAGTTGGAGATCAAGATTGGAATGATGGGACCCTGAATTCAATTTCGGCTAATTGGAGTGGCTTTGACGGCGCGGCAAGTGGTATTAATAAATATGAATATGCAGTCAGGAGAAGTTCTGACAGTTGGTATTGGGATGCTAGCGGAAGCGCTTGGCAAAGCGGTGAGTCATGGGTTGATAATTCTACAACAACCTCGGTGACTGTTACCCCGATTTATCTAAATACCGGAGAGCATTATTATTTTTCGGTTAAAACAACCGACAATGCCGGAAACACCGCTTCAGCCGTTGATTCAAACGGACAGCAAGTAAGTCCCACCTTATCATTCTCTTTTGACTCAAATATTATCAATTTTTCAAATTTAAATAGCTCGAACGATTGGACGGATACGAAATCTACCACATTCACGACTTCCACAAATGCTTCAAACGGCTATACTATTAAAGGGTATATTATCCAATTATTAACATCTTTGGCTTATCCTTCAATAACAGTTCCGAATTTTTCGTACTTAAGTGCATCGTGGTCTTCTCCGCAAAGCTGGCCTCTTGGAGAGTACGGTTTTGGCTATACGTCAAGTGACACATCCGTAGCTGGATCAAACCGTTTTGAAGGCGGGACAAAATACGCACCATTTTCTGCCTCAAGCCCCGGAGACGTGGTGGCTGATCACACCGATGTCATAAACGGCCAAACAGGAGCTGTTACCAATCAACAATTTAACTTAACCTATAAAGTTTCGGTATCAAATTTTCAAGGGTCGAGTGATTATCAAACATCGGCAATATATGTGGTAACTGCCAATTATTGAACTTACATATTAATTAATGAAGGGAGGAATGTGAATAATCTGGCAATTGAGCTAAATATTAACAATTCCGCCTTGGTACTATTGGGATTTATTATGGCTCTCAATTTTATGGCGGAGCTTATGACGTTATTTAAGGCATTTATGCTTCCGCTTGACAGCAAAACCCCGGTTATTACGGCTGTTGCACTCATTCGACCTCTTGTGACGCTTCTTACAATCGCGGTGGCGGCGCTTATTATTATTTTTCGCATCAATTACGCTTTAATCGTAGCCTGCATGCTTCTTCTGTTTATGGAATTGATTATCGCTATAAAAAGGTATTATGACAAGCGATTATTTTACTCTTAAAAAAAGAAGCGACTCGCAAACGCTTTGTCTGCGAGTCACGGCTCTGTGCCGGTAAAGTAAAGGATCAGCACTACCGTTATCTGGTGGCAAGGCACAACATACGGACGACGGTATTCCGGGTCGATGGCGCGGTGGTTTAGCGAGATGCTAAACTCTGTGCCACACAAGGGACAGCGTATGGTGGCGTGTCCGGGATGCTCCGCATCAACCGGAACCCTGATATCAAGCTGCTCATTTTTCGGACGCATCGCGGGCGCACCTCTTTCTTTGCGAGTGTATGCTATTTTGATTTTATCTTTAAAATCAAAATATTTCATGTGGATAGATTATCTGCGAAAACCGGCTGTCGATTATTAAAATATATTGTAGATGAGATAAATATTTTCCGCATGTAATTGACATTTAAAGCGCCGATATGATAATATACAGTCAACGGGGGAATTTTTTTATTTAATTTAATAACTGGAATGGAATTAGGAGAGATATGGGACGGGATTACCCATTAGAAAAAGTTAGAAATTTTGGCACTATTGCACATATTGATGCCGGCAAAACCACGGTTACGGAGGGTATACTTTACCGAACCGGCAAAACTCACAAAATTGGCGAAGTACACGAGGGCGAAGCAACCATGGATTGGATGGCCCAAGAACGTGAGCGGGGAATTACCATAACCAGTGCCGCGACTACCGCTTTTTGGAAAAATCACCGCATCAATATTATTGATACCCCCGGGCACGTTGATTTTACCGTAGAGGTAGAAAGATCTCTGCGCGTATTAGACGGAGCCGTTGTAATATTCGACGGAAAAATGGGTGTTGAGCCTCAATCAGAAACAGTCTGGCGCCAAGCGGATAAATATAAAGTTCCACGAATGTGCTTTATTAATAAAATAAATCAAACCGGTGGCGATTTTTATAAATCACTTGATTCTATACGCGAAAGAATGAGTAAAAATTCTTACCCCATACAAATACCGATTGGTTTTGAGCAATCGATCAATGGCGTGGTTGATTTGGTAAATATGAAGGCATATACCTATAGCGATTATAAAGATAAAGAGCTTTTAGAAAGTGAAATCCCCAGCGATATGACAGACAAAGCCAAAGAGTGGCGAGAACAGCTTGTTGAAAAAGTGGTTGAATATGATGATGAGCTCTTAGAAAAATATTTGTCGGGTGATGAAATTACCACAGAAGAGTTGATTAATTGTATACGAAAAGCCACCTTAACCGCAGAATTTTACCCGGTTTTGGGCGGCGATGGCAGGGGCGTAATAGTCGAAAAATTACTTGACGCTATAGTGGATTATTTGCCAAGCCCTCTTGATGTGGAAGCGGCTGCGGGAATAGATCCCAAAACAGGCGAAGAAGTTCTTGTAAAATCAAGCGATGATGGTCCATTTGCCGCTATTGCCTTTAAGGTGGCGGCTGATCCCTTTGTGGGTAAATTGATATTTTTCCGCGTCTACCGTGGTATATTGAACAAAGGCTCTTATATTTTAAATTCTGTTACGGGGCAAAAAGAACGTATTGGAAGAATAGTGCGCCTTCATGCAAATCATCGCGAGGAAGTTGATACAGTGTATGCCGGAGAAATTGCCGCCGCTGTAGGCCTAAGCGGCACGACCACCGGAGATACTTTGTGTGATGTAAGTGAGCCGGTAATACTTGAACAAATAACATTCCCCGAACCGGTGATTGATGTGGCGATCGAGCCAAAAACCAAAGCAGACCAAGAAAAAATGGGGATAGCCCTACAAAGGCTGTCTGAAGAAGATCCGACATTTAGAGTCTCTAGTAATGAAGAAACCGGCCAAACCATTATTTCCGGTATGGGCGAATTACATCTTGAGATTATTGTTGACAGAATGAAGCGTGAATTTAAAGTTGAAGCCAATGTTGGGCAACCTCAGGTCGCATATCGCGAAACTTGCCGCAAAGAAGTTACCCAAGAAGGAAAATATATACGTCAAACCGGCGGCAGGGGGCAATATGGACACGTTGTTATTAAAGTCATTCCAAAAAACCAGGGTGAGGGTTTCGAATTTATCAACAATATTGTCGGCGGTACGATTCCCAAAGAATACATCGGACCTGTTCAGGCCGGTGTTGAAGAAGCCATGCAAAAAGGAGTTTATGCCGGGTATCCGATCGTTGATGTCGCAGTAGATTTGTTTGATGGTTCATTTCATGAGGTAGATTCAAGCGAAATGGCATTTAAAATTGCGGGCTCAATGGCCTTTCAAGAAGGATTTAAAAAGGCGGATCCGGTTTTACTTGAACCCATCATGAAAATTGAAGTTACAACGCCGGAAGACTTTATGGGTGATGTTATGGGGGATATTAATAGCAAAAGAGGACAAATTCAGGAAATGACCGACAGAGGAAACGCCAAGGTGGTACGAGCAATGGTACCACTGTCGGAGATGTTCGGGTATGCCACAAGCCTCCGATCTATGACGCAAGGAAGGGCTTCATATGCGATGGAATTTGATCATTATGCTGAAGTTCCTGTCCATGTGGCCAACAAAATTATCGAAGGCAAGTCAGCTTAGATTTAAAAGATGCTTGATTTATTTTAAAAAATGTTGTAATATTGTAAACAGCGAGCAGTTCGTAATCTTTTTAATTGTAAAAAATAAATAAATAAGGAGAATAAAATGGCTGCTGAAAAATTTGAACGTAAAAAACCGCATGTTAATGTAGGTACTATCGGTCATGTTGATCACGGTAAAACCACTTTAACTGCAGCAATTACTCAAGTTTTGTCAAAAAAGGGTCTTGCTCAGGCTAAAAAATTTGATGAGATTGATAATGCGCCCGAAGAGCGCGAGCGCGGTATTACCATCGCAACCTCACATCAAGAGTATGAATCGGAAAAAAGGCATTATGCCCACGTAGACTGCCCCGGTCATGCCGATTATGTTAAAAACATGATTACCGGTGCGGCTCAAATGGACGGTGCAATTTTAGTTGTGTCTGCCGCAGATGGTCCAATGCCTCAAACAAGAGAACACATACTACTTGCCAACCAAGTAGGTGTACCGGAAATCGTTGTTTTCATGAACAAAGTTGATATGGTTGATGATCCGGAGATTTTAGACTTGGTGGAAATGGAAATTCGCGAGCTTTTAACCAAATACGAATACAACGGTGATAATGCTAAAATTATTCGCGGCAGCGCTCTGAAAGCGCTGGAAGGTGATGCAAAAAATGAAGAAGCCATCATGGAGCTTGTGGCCGCATTAGATGAGGCAATTCCTGAACCCAAGAGAGCGCTCGATAAGCCATTTTTGATGTCAATTGAAGATGTTTTCTCAATTAAAGGCAGAGGAACAGTCGTAACCGGACGTATAGATCAGGGTATCGTAAAAGTCAACGATGAGATTGAAATAGTCGGTATCAGACCAACCAAAAAGACAGTTGTTACCGGTGTAGAAATGTTTAAAAAACTGCTTGATGAAGGTCAAGCCGGTGATAATGTCGGAGTTTTATTGCGCGGTATTGAGAGAGATGATGTTGAGAGAGGTCAAGTGCTGGCAAAGCCCGGAAGCATTACCCCGCACACGGAATTTGAAGCAGAAATTTATATATTGACCAAAGAGGAAGGTGGGCGACATTCTCCATTCTTTCCCGGCTACAAACCTCAATTTTACTTTCGCACCACAGACGTTACCGGAGAGGTAAAATTCGATAAGGAAATGGCTATGCCCGGTGATACTTTGAATATTAAAGTATCGCTTATCTCTCCCATTGCTATGGATCAAGGTCTTAAATTTGCAATTCGTGAGGGTGGCAAAACGGTTGGTGCTGGTGTGGTAACAAAGATAGTTAAATAATCTCATATTAACAGAAAGAGAAAATGTCAGCGACAAAGGAAATTAAGCAAAAAATCCGCATTAAGCTTAGAGCTTACGATCATAGAATTTTGGATAAATCCGCAAAGCAGATTTTAGAAACAGTTCAAAGGTCCGGCGCTCAAGTTAACGGCCCGGTTCCCTTGCCGGTTGAAGTCGGCAAGTTTACCGTAATAAAATCACCTCACGTTCATAAAGATTCCAGGGAGCAGTTTGAAATGAGGGTGCATAAGCGATTAATTGACGTTATAAATCCTACCAGCAAAACCATAGATAACCTCATGGGGTTGGATCTGCCGGCTGGCGTTGACATTGAGATTAAAATGTAGTATATTTTGGGTTGTGGGCTTTGGGAATCGGCCCGTTAGCGGTATTACATAATATCTGTAAATCGTTAATATGCCGATAACCTAAAACTCACAACCTGTTTATATGGCCATGGATAACATTCCGATTAGTCGGGAAGGTTCCAAGGCCGATTATTGTTTAAAGTGGAATGATTGTTAAAAAATGTCAATTGCAATTACAAAAAAAATAGGCATGACAAGAATATTCGATCGGGACGGCATAAGCATCCCCGTGACTTTATTGAAATTGGAAAATTCCGTCATATCTCGCATTAAAAAAGCTGATTCAAAAGACGGTTACGATGCTGTTGTTGTTAGCAAGGTCAATGACAAAAAAAGCAAGCCAAAAGCTAATAAAAATTATGAATTTAGAGTTGAAAATATTAACGATTATAAAGTCGGTGATATTCTATCTGCTACCGCGTTTGAAGTAGATTCAGAAGTTAGTTTGTATGGAAAAGCCAAAGGTAAAGGTTTTGCAGGCACCATAAAAAGACATGGATTTCACAGGGGGCCCGTCTCACATGGCTCAAAAAACATTCGCAAACCCGGCTCTATAGGTGGCGGATACCCGCAGAGAGTTGTGGCCGGTAAAAAAATGGCAGGTCGCATGGGTGGCCACTTTGTGACTGTTAAGAACGTAAAAATAGTACATATCAACCAAGAAGAAGGCGTGATATCCGTAAAAGGAGCGGTCCCCGGACCGCAAAAAAGTTTAGTTAAGTTAATTGCAAAATAATATTCCCCTACAATGAAATTAGACATTATATCAAAAGAAAACAATAAATTATCGGAAATTAACATTCCTGATGAAATTGCTAAAGCCGAAAACAAGCAACTGATTTTAGGCTATATCAATTATGTCAGGGCTATGCGCAGATCGCCCATCGCAAGCACCTTAGACAGATCTGAAGTATCTGGTGGCGGTAAAAAACCTTGGCGCCAGAAAGGCACGGGAAATGCTCGCCACGGCTCACGAAGATCTCCTTTGTGGGTTGGCGGTGGAGTAACTTTCGGTCCCGATAAATTTCGTAATTACCACATAAATTTAAACCAAAAAGCTAGAAAAGCCGCCAGAAATGCCATATACAAACATTTTCTAGACGAAAATTCACTGAAAATAATTTCAGATATTACCCAAGATATTGAGAAAACCAAGTCTGCTGAAAAACTTTTACTCGACTTGGGTCTTGAAGGAAAGATTTCAATAATTTTGACCGATAGTGAATATGCCGAAGCAAAGGCATTTAGAAATTTGCCTTATGTCAAATTGATGTCGACTAACTGTCCGGACATTGTGTCACTGGTTTCTTCCGATTATCTGATTATTTCAAAAGATGCTTTTACCAAAGAAATAGCTAAAGAAGATTAACAATGAAACAGATTATTAAAAAGCCGATAATTTCAGAAAAAAGCTTTGCAGAATCAACACTAGGAAAGTATACCTTTATAGTTGATGCTTCGGCGACTAAAGATGATTTAAAGAACGCTCTTTCTGAATCTTTCAGGGTAAATGTTGTTTCAGTTAATACTGCAAACTATAAAGGAAAAATCAAAAGAACCAGAGGAAAACTGGGCAAAAGATCTGATTTCAAAAGGGCGATTTTTATGCTTGAAAAAGGCCAAAAAATCTCACTCTTTGAGACTGAAAGCGAAGAAAAAAATAAAAAATCAAATGATAAAGATACTAATAAAGCATCGCAAAAACCCAAACAAGAGAATGACGGAGTGGTGACCAAAATAAGGAATAAGAAAGAAAAGACTAAATAATTATTCATATGCCGATAAAAAGAATTAAATCTACAGGAAACGCCCGAAGACACATGACAGTACTTAAGATGGGCACAAACAAGAAACAGAGAGAAAAATCTCTTTGTTTCGGGATATCAAAAAAATCCGGAAGAAATAATAGGGGCGTAATTACGGCTCAAAATAGAGGCGGCGGGCATAAAAAAATATATCGTGATGTTGATTTTTCTCAAGTGAAATTTTTAGGTGAGTCGGCTCGCGTTGTGGCAATCGAATACGATCCAAACAGGACGGCAAACATTGCCTTAATCGAGTATACTTCAGGGATTAAATCATATATTTTGGCACCGGTAGGCCTTAAGGAGGGTGATAACATTGTATGTGATAATGAAACAGCCGTATTGACAGGTAATCGCATGAGACTTGAAAATATTCCGGCTTCTACAGAAGTATATAATATCGAATTTAATCCGCAACAGGGTGGCAGAATAGTTAAGAGCGCCGGGAGCCGGGCAACATTGCTTGGTTTCGATCAGGAGTTTGCTTTGCTAAAATTACCCTCTGCTGAAGTTAGAAAAATTAAAAAAACTTGCTTTGCCTCAATTGGTGCAGTTTCGGGACAGGATCATAATAAAGTAGTAATTGCAAAAGCTGGCAGGTTTAGATTATCCGGTAGGCGTCCTCATGTGCGCGGTAAAGCCAAAAATCCTTGCGATCATCCACATGGTGGCGGAGAAGGAAATGTCTCAATCGGTATGGTTAGGCCAAAAACGCCTTGGGGCATGCCCGCACTTGGACACAAGACCAGAAATAAGAAAAAATCAAGTAACGAAATGATAGTTAGAAAGAGGAAATAATCATGTCGAGATCACTTAAAAAAGGTCCGTATATCGATGAGAGGCTACTTGATAAAGTCATCAAAGCAAAGCAGAATAACTCACGCAATCCAATTAAAACTTGGTCAAGAGCATGTACAATTTCACCTGATATGGTTGGTATTACAATTGCGGTCCACAATGGCAAAGAACATATACCCGTGTTTATTATCGAAGATATGGTCGGCCATAAGCTGGGTGAGTTTGCACCGACTCGCAAATTTCGTGTTCATGGAGGCAAAATGGCCAAGGAACAAGCTAAAGGAAATGCTTAGTTTATAAATAGTAAATTATTTTTTAAGACATCTTATGGAAGTAACAGTCAAACTTAATAATATCAGAAGATCACCGAACAAAATTAGACCGGTATTGTTTTTAGTCAGAAATAAACCAGCCGAAAACGCCGTTGATATTTTGAGGTTTACAAACAAAGCTTGTGCCGTAGAAATAAGAAAGCTTATTCAATCTGCCATAGCCGCCTCAAGAGACAAAGAGATGGATCAGGATGCACTTTTTGTTAAAGATATCAGATGCGATGGTGCGGGTATGTATAAAAGGCACAGATTCGGATCACGTGGCAGGGTGGTAAGAATTTTAAAAAGGAATTCCCATCTCACCTTGACTTTGTCAGATCAAGCAAAAAGCAATAAGGATGATAAATCTGTTAAAAATAAGCCAGTAGCTAAAACTAAAAGCTAAAAAAGTTAATAAATCATTGAAAGATAAAGGATAATCATGGGATCAAAAGCAAGCCCAAAATCTGTGAGAATAAAAATTAACCAAACTTGGAAATCATTATGGTTTGGCCGGGGTAATTTTGGACGTGACTTGATCTGCGATATAAAATTAAGACAGAAACTGGTAAAAGAGTTTAAGGCTGCCTCAATCTCTGATGTGATTATCAATCGAAATGTCAATTTAATAACCGTAACTATTAATACCGCCAGACCCGGAATTTTAATAGGAAGAGGAGGGGTGGGGAGCGACAAAATTAAAAAGATAGTCGAAAAAGATAGCGGTTTAAGAGCAAAAATAAATATTATTGAGGTAAAATCTCCAGATATAGATGCTTCATATATTTCGCAATCGATAGCGGCCCAAATAGAAAAAAGAATACCTTTCAGAAGAGCGGTAAAACAATCCATCGAAAGAGCAAATGAATCTGGAGCAAAAGGTATTAAAATAGAAGTTTCTGGCAGGCTAAATGGTGCGGAAATCGCCAGGAGTGAAAAATTTTCCCATGGAACTGTTCCTTTGAGTTCATTTAATTCAGACATTGATTATTCATATGTAACCGCTCAAACAACATACGGGATCATAGGCATAAAAGTATGGGTATATAAGGGAAAATCAACTCAAATTTCTGAAACTCAAAACACTTCCCCAAAAAGGAATCATCGCTAAGGAGATATTATGTTAATGCCTAAAAAAATGAAATTTAGAAAGCAACAGAGAGGTAAACGCAGAGGCTTAGCTTATCGCGGTAGCCAGATTTCATTTGGAAAATTTGCGCTCAAATCTGCCGGATGCGGCTGGATTTCAGCCAGGCAAATTGAAGCAGGACGTAGATCAATCACAAGATATATAAAACGCGGTGGACAGGTATGGATAAGAGTCTTTCCGGATAAACCCGTTACTGAAACATCAGCGGAAACACCCATGGGTAGTGGTAAGGGTGCGGTTGATCATTTTGTAGCAGTAGTAAAGCCTGGACGGATTATTTATGAATTAGACGGTGTAAGCGAGGAAGTGGCTAAAGAGGCTATGCGTCTTGCTTCTCATAAAATATCTGTAAAGACTGTATTTATCTCAAGAATTGAAGGATAAAATGAAAAATA
>CAYNIX010000024.1:0-3274 GCA_964397535.1 uncultured Candidatus Saccharibacteria bacterium
ATATTACCCTGCTTGGGCGGCAAAACAATCCTGAAAAATATATGACAAATTGGGATGTATTTGTCTTGCCGTCTATTGCCGAAACATTCGGTATTGTAATATTGGAGGCCATGAATTCGAAAATTCCGGTTATCGCATCTAGCGTCGGTGGCATAACCGACATCATCAAACATCAAAAAAACGGTATTTTAGTACCGGCGCGAGATGTGAAAGCCATTGCAGAGGCGGTAATTGATTTGCTATCTCATCCGGCTAAGAGTGCAAAACTAGTGCGAGAGGGGGCTAAACGCGTCTTACAATATGATTGGAAATTTGTTGTCAAAGATATCGAAAAGGTTTATCTAAATGTTGTATCAAAACATAGCCAATGAGAATGACCTGGTTCATTCCTCTACGCGCCAAAATATAAAAGTGAAAGTTATCCGGAGTTTGCATGCGGATAGAGTTTTGGTTTTGTCTCCTCATCCCGATGACGATGTTTTTGGATGCGGAGCGCTGCTTTCTCATTTGGTTGCGCACCATGCAAAGCTGAAGGTACTATATTTTTGCGCCGGGGCGTTGGGCAACAATCAGGGAGAAAAGGATTATGATTTAGTTGGTGAGCGGGAGAAAGAATCAGTCGATGCATTGCGTGAAATTGGAGATGCCGAAGTTAATTTTTTTCGATATAATGATTTGGAGTTAGACAAAGCTGAAAAGCTGTGGGAAAAAATTTTCGAAGAAGTATCATATTACAAGCCGGATTTGGTGTTGATTCCCAGCGGAAAGGATTGGAATCCTGACCACGAAGCACTGTATGCTGCCAGCATTGTTGCATTGCGTAAAGTGCGCAGACAAAAACCCAAAGTGTGGGAATATTTTGTATGGGGTTTAGACAAACCGACACATCTTTTTGCTTATGATAAAAAGCTCGAAAATATTAAACGCGCCGCCATGGCTTGCCACAAATCGCAATTGAAAGTTAAAGCTTATGACGAGGCTATGCTGGACTTGAATAATTACCTCGGTCTGGGCCTAGGTCTAAACATACCCGCGGAAGGATATAGGGAAATTTTCTAGCGAAAATTTCTAAATGACTAATTACCTAATTTCTAATAGCATATGGAACAGATACAAAAAATCACCCAGAAGGTGGTGTTTGAAAGGGAGGGGAAGTACCTTTTGCTGAAGGATGCGAAGGGGAATTGGGAATTGCCTGGCGGTAGTATTGATTTTGCCGAGAACTCGGATGATGCTCTTAGGAGAGAATTAAGTGAGGAGCTGGGGCTAGTTGACGGGGATTATACGGTCGGCGAACTCATGGGCAAGTTTAATATTATCTGTAAAAAAAGTGAAGCTAGTTACCATTTCTTGGCCCTTGTTTACCGCGGAGAGCTTAATAGGGATGATATCAAATTATCAGACGAACACTCCGAGCTTGGCTGGTTTAGCAAAGAGGAGCTATTGAAATTAAAAATGGTGGATGGGTATAAAGAGTTTTTTGATAAATATTTGAAAAATATTTATTGACCTTATTTCTTTTATTCTCGAGAAACTCAGCCTCACTGCCACCTCTTAGGTGGCAGTGAGGTGGTGTTCTATAGTCGGGATTTATTGATATTATAAAAATATTTGGATTATAGTATTTTACAATAAAAGAACGAGCCTCGGGTTGTGCCGGGGCTCGCGGGGCGCGGGGCTCTAGCTGGAGGAAGGGTCAGGGGGCTTGAGATGAGCCGACTTGTCTCATCACTTCCTCGAGGCTCCTTTTCTTTGGAGACGAAGGTATTCCTAACACTTCCTCAAGGCTTCTTTCCCTTGGAGATGACGGTACTCCTAACACTTCCTCGAGAGTCCTCGCTTTTGGTTGCGATTGTTGCCCTCGCACAAGCGGTTCCATGACAGCTAGTACTATGAGAGTGAAGGTGACAAAGGCTAGCGCAATAGCTATCCACACTACCGAAACCGGCTGGTCTGAATCGTCAGCCACAAGGATCAAGCCCAGGCTCAAGCCAACCATGCAGAAAGAAGCGATAACGAAAAGCGGCCTTTTCATTAACCTTGTGATGATGGCCATGGTGATGGTATTTCCTTTCGTGAAGTAGGGGCTTATTTGAACATTATCATATATTTATAAATTATCAAAAAACGCCGTTTTCATGGCGTGAGGGCAAGTTTATAACTATGCCAATTATGAGGGGAGGGGGTAGAGATTATACCTAGAATGCTACTAAAAAAGACGCCGTAAGAAAGGACGGAGAGTTGAAAGCTAGAAAGTTGTAAAGTTCATAAAGTTTATAAAGGTAACTACACGGCTAAACACAGATAATAAAGGTAAAAGGAAAAAAGCATAGGATGCAACTGATTGAATTAAGCTGTGTTCTCAATTCTTTAGAACCGGTCTTTTAATTTGTATGGAAAAAAGCGGGAAGTTGGGCTAAAAATACGACGAGCCCCGAATGTCGGGGCTCAAGGAGTTCCACAGTCTGCATCTGTCTTTGGCAGATGAAAGGCTGTAAACATGATCGAGGTTTGCGGGCTACCCGAGACACGGCCGGGGTGTACACGTAAAATCGACATGCATTCGCAGCAGATGAGAAATCGATGGTTGGCGGGAGGGCTGTCACTTTGAACCAACATCATGAGACTATTCATCATCTCGACGTCTTTGCCTTGGGAAAAGGCACCGGGCAAACTTTCTAGGAGTGTTGTGCCTCCACAGCACAAGCATACCGAGTTGAAGTGCTTTGTGTGCGGCTTCAAACGAGGATCGTTAACCATCGGGTAGTAGTCGCAACCTACCGCAAAAAAGTCGGCTGCCCTCTCTGACTGCAGGAGTAGAATCTGCTTTTCACAATAAGGGCAACAGTAGCCTCGGTCGTAGCGCACAAGGCTTCTTGGATTATAATTGCCTAGCTTGCCTTCCAAAAGCATGTTGTGTACTTGCTCATACATCTCTGTGTCAACAACATGCCCACAACACGGCATGCGGCGGATTTCCTGTGTCATATTCCATCCCTCCCTGCTGGAGTCAGTCGTCACTTACCAAGCTGATATTATCAAGGATCTTTGATAAATGCAAAAACCAGCCGGAGAGGCTGGCTGCCATTAATAAACAAAAATAATTGGTCGCAAACTATAAACGACCCGTTGATACGGCGGGGAATCGACTGGTCAAAGATCATGAGCGAGCCTAGTTTCAAGAATGGCCTGCCATGAGCGACCCGCCAAATCGGCGGGGAGTCGAATGGTTCCGAGACTAGGAGGCTCACGCGCTCCGCTTCTAAAAACCCAC
>CAYNIX010000024.1:3374-9953 GCA_964397535.1 uncultured Candidatus Saccharibacteria bacterium
TTTTTAGTATTTTCCGACACGGGAAACTCCCGTTTCCCGACCCCTTCCCATGTTCGACATCCTGAAACCAAAACAAACGCACCACGCTGTGGCGCCCTTGTTTTGGTTCCGAGACTAGGAGTCGAACCTAGATTAGCGGTGCCAGAAACCGCTGTCCTGCCATTAGACGATCTCGGACCTCGCCCGCAACGCCTCGCATGGGGAGCATTTGCTCGTCTTGCGTGGCGGGCGGGATCCGTTATCGTTTGATACGACTGTCTAAAAAGCGTCTACCAAAACCAGTTTTGAAATATTTCTCTCTTTTGAACGCGAGATATTTGTCAGAACAGGCTTTAAAATAAACAAGGTGCAACGGCCCCCTATTTTTGGTAGAAATTACCTCTCCATTATCATGTTGAATTATTCTGGTGTTTAAATCCCCAGTACAGCCAATATATCTTTTTCCATCTTTATCACTCTCAAGAACATATGTATACCAAAAATCTTTATAAATGTCTTGCATATGTATTTAATAGTATTACATGCCTTTAATAAGTTTGAACAGGACAGAATCATAATATCACTCTTTGTGGGTACTGACAATCAGTTTGCAGATGTATAAGATTGCAGTGTGATGAGCCTCGGACACTTGACATCGTGGAGAGGACAAGGCACGCCATTTGCGTGCACGGACGTACCTGGGGCGGATGCCCCCATCATCGGACGTACGTGGAGCGACCAGCCGCACAATGGCTCATCTCGGACGTGGGGTCTCCTGCAACGCATCGCAGGCGACCCCAACCATTTATTTAGAGCGAAGGCTCTTTTTGTATTTGGTCTATCGTTAGCAGATTCAATTCCTACGCATTACTAATTTAATTTCAATTACGAAATTAATTTGCTCGATATCATTGAATCTCTAGGCACTTTTTGAAATCGTTGTTTCAAGCGCTTGCAACCGTCGAAATTCAATAATATCTCGCTATTTCGTAATTCAAAGTAATCAAACTAAATGACGAATATATAGAACTGCGGAAAATATCTAAATCATTGTGCTACAATAAAATTGTGGTTATTTTTGTGATCGTGTAAATGGCTCTGCGTCGGTTTTCTAAATTATAAACTTTTCAACTTTATACTTTTAACTGTTTTGGAGGAATATGTCCCATTATATGCTCGAGGAAATAATACAACAGCCGGAGGTGATAAGCCGATTAGTGGCCGGTAAAAATTCTAAAGCCATGCATGAGGCCGTATCGATTTTGATGCACGCGATACATGGGGGAGAGATATATTTGGTTGGAAGCGGTAGCTCATATCACTCCTGTCTTTATGCAAGATATCTTTTTTCTATGAAGAATAATTTGATAGTAAATTCATACGATAGAGGTGAGTTTGAGGATTTTGTACCAAATCTAAAACCGGAAGACGTAGTAATAATTGTGTCTCAAAGCGGAGAAACCGCTGATGCGCAGCATCAGATATCAAAAATCAAAGATCAAAAATCAAAAATAATTGTAATTACAAATAGCCCTGAATCAGTATTAGCGAAGGAAGCGGATGTGGTGTTGGATCTTCAATTGGGGGAGTGCCGCGCTGTGCCATCGACCAAAGGATATATGGCCGAGATGGCTATATTTGCGCTCCTTTCGGAAGCCGTAGCCGGTGATAAATCATTTAGCAATGAGTCGCCCAAAATAATTGATGATATTGAAAGAATAATTGAGCAGGAGTCAGGTGAAATTCAAAATTTAGCCGATAAAATTCAATCAGAACAAAATATTTTTGTTCTGGGCCACGGTATCGGCCTAGCAAATGCTTTTGAAACCGCTCTGAAAATTAAGGAGTGCGCCAAGATGTATGCCGAAGCATATATCGGTGCGGAGTTTCGCCATGGAGCAAGCTCGGTAGTTTCTGCAAATACGCCGGTAATTATTTTTATGGCAGATTATGAGAGTGAAGAGGATCTTCGGGTGGTAGCCGGCGAAATGGTTTCGCGGCAAGCTAATCTAATTATATTATCATCCCACGAAGTCGAGTGCTCATATCACTTAAAAACCTACGAACATAATTTGTATTCTCCCCTCATTTCTATTGTTCCGATGCAACTTTTGGCCTACGAATTATCACTGGCCAAAAACTTAAATCCGGACGAACCACTCGGCGTAAGCCGAGTGGTAAGGTGAAAGGAGAAAGTTCATAAAGTTATAAAGTGTATAAAGCGGAAAGTTTGTAAAGTTAATTAGTAAAAGGAGGGGATGTGAAAATAAATCGGTTTGAAGACATAATTGCGTGGCAGAAATCAGAGGAGCTTGCTTTACTGGTTTATAAATTATTTGGAAAACAAAAAGATTATAATTTTCGCGACCAGATTACACGAGCCGTAATTTCAATAATGAACAATATCGCAGAAGGTTTTGAGAGACGAACGAACAAAGATTTCACACATTTTTTATATATTTCGAAAGGTTCATGCGCTGAAGTGAGGTCAATGGCGCATTTAGCAAAGAAGCTTGGTTATATTTCAGATAAAGAATATTGTTTGCTGTATGAATCTACCATTGAAATATCAAAAATGCTGTCCGGTTTTATCAAAACTTTATAACTTTCAACTAAACTATGCCTTCTTCTACTTTATAGCTTTTTAACTTTATAACTTTCAACTAAACTATGTGCTTGACTATTCCGGGAAAAATTAAATCCATAAACAAGGGCGTAGCAACTGTTAAAAATGGCTCTAGAACCGAGCAGATTGAGCTCGGTATTGTTTTAGATGCAAAAGAGGGCGATTGGGTGCTATATGCCACGAATCGCGCCGTACGGCGCATTGATGAGCAGGAAGCGAAGGAAATCATCGAGCTTTTAGAAGATAATTATCAACCGGTAGATATCAAAGCCCTGCCGCTTGAATATAAGAAGATAATCTACAAGATTCGAACAGAAGGACAAAAGAACAGAGAAACAGAAGAACAGAACGAAAATTACCAATCACCAATAATCAATAATCAGTTAATAACCAATCATCAATCATCAATAACCAAAAATGACCTTGAGTATTTATTAAATTTAAATGGAAAAAATAATCTCGAAGCATTGTATAGCGAAGCCAATGTGATGCGCAAAGAGAAACTTGAGGATTTTGTTTGCATTCATGGTATTGTAGAATTTTCTAATTATTGCAAAAATAATTGCCTGTACTGTGGAATCGGCCGAGATGCTAGTATACGACGTTATCGTATGACTCCGGATGAAATTTACTTGGCGGTGGATCGAGCGGTAAATAAGGAGGGGTATAAACTTGTTGTACTGCAAAGCGGAGAGGACGATTATTATAGCGATGACGATCTTGTAGCGTTGATAGATAAGATCAAAAAAAAATTACGAGTTTTTGTTTTTATTTCTGTCGGCGAGCGACCCAGTGATTTTTATGAAAGGGCATTTCGGGCAGGAGCGACCGGCTCATTATTTCGCTTCGAAACATCCAATCCTGCTTTGTATAAAGTGATGCATCCCGGTCATACATTGGACGAAAGATTGCGCTGTCTACAAGATCAAATTGACATTGGCTATTATGTAGCAAGCGGAGGATTAATTGGACTGCCCGGACAAACCATAAAGGATATGGCGGATGATCTACTGCTGGTTAAAAAATTAGGTGTACCGATGCTATCAAGTGGACCATGGCTAGAGTCGAAAAATTCTCCTCTAGCAAGTCAAAAGTCAAAAGTTGAAAGTCAAAAGTTATTGGAGCTAACCTTAAATTATATTGCGGCGGCGCGGTTGCTGATGCCGGAGATTAAGATACCGGTGACTACGGCGCTTGAAACGCTAGATCCTGAAAGCGGCCGGCATAAGGGGTTGCTCGCCGGTGCCAATGCTCTCATGTTTAATATTACACCGGAAAAATATCGAAATGATTATAACTTATACGATCATAAATATATCGAACGCGAAAAAGTCTGGCAGAAATATGGACTTTTTAAGGGGGAGGAGAGCTATGAAATGCTGGAGGATCGATTACAAATCTGATCCTCTTATTCGCGAAAGTACAAATGGTTGCGCGAAATTACGAAATTACAAACTATCTCACTCAATAACAAATGGGACCGAAAGTACTAAATTACCCCACTCTGCCCCGTCTAAAAAGCATCAAGTATCTTGTATCAAGTATCAAGTATAAAACAGAATTAAGAATACAGCTAAAAGGATAATAAGAGAGGTATTAAAATTAGTATTTTAGTAGATTAATAATTGGTACGTGAAGTAACAATATAAATTGTATGTCCTAACATATATTAATAAGATAATATCTGAAATAATTTGATGGGCGGGTAAAACTAAGGGAGGCTTGCTCCGATGAAGATACTGCTTGCGGTAAACGATCCGGGACTTCGCCACAGCTTAAGGCCGTGGTTGATAGGCGACCGACATCAAGTATACGAGGTGACATCTAGCAAAGAAGTGCTGAATCAATTGGAGATCGAGGATTTTGGTGCTTGTATCATTGGCATGTGCATGTCGCAAAACAGCCGGCAGAGGGACGGTATGGTTGCGGCTGTGGATATTGCCAGCAAAGACAATCCACCCAAGGTAGCGCTGGTCGACAGGACCGAACCCGACAATGATACGAGGACGCAGCTTAACCTCTACAGAATTCGATTTATCGTGGAGGATGACCGTCTTATTCCGGAGCTTAAGGCTTTTCTTGGCGAGTAAACCGGTCCGAAACCTGACCGCTTGCCTTACGGGCGGCGGTCGATCTTTGTTTGAAATATTTAGCTTATTGTTATAAAATTTTAAGTGGTTTAATTATTTATATAAATAATAAATAAAAGCGGGAGTTTAAATGGGCGGAGATGTAAACGTATTAATGGTGCTTGCTAATCATGATTTTAGGGATGAGGAATATTTGGAAACTTATGAGGCATTATTTTCCGCCGGAATTGGGGTAAAAATTGCCGCTTTAAGCAATGAGGATTGTGTGGGAATTTCCGGCACAACGGTTTCTACTGATTTTACTTTGGATGAGGTTTCGGTCGATCAATTCGACGGTATAGTTTTTATCGGTGGTGTGGGTATCGAGGGGTACATTCACGACGAAAGCATACACAATGTAGTTAGAGCGTTTTTTTCTGCGGATAAATTGGTGGCTGCTATTTGTTGGGCTCCGGCAATTTTAGCCCAAGCCGGAGTTTTGACCGGTAAAAAAGCTACCGGTTGGAGCGGAGCAAAAAACGACTTGGAAAAGGGCAGTGCCACTTATACCGGAGAAGCAATTACGGTTGACGGCAAAATCATTACAGCAGACGGTCCCGACAGCGCCATGGCATTTGGGAATGAGCTGGTAAAAATATTGGCAGGGTAATACCTAAATTAAATATGCACTGAATATATTACCAAGAGAAGTGAGGTGGTTGAAAAGCAATCGATTTTTTGGTATCGTTTTTTTGTTTTATAATATGGATATTTTTGCAAAACGAAGACGGGAAGTAGCATGTATTATTTTTACATCAACCAATCTCTCCAAGACAATTCTTTGTATTATGGGTCAACATCTGATCTGGTGAAGAGACTAGCTAAACACAATGCAGGTTATGTTAAATCAACTAAATCGAAAGCTCATTACAAAATATTATATTATGAAGCTTATGAGACTTTTTCTTTAGCCCGAGAGCGTGAGTCGAATATCAAAAAGAATTGGGCTGCAAAAGAGGAGTTAAAAAAGCGTTTGGGGTTATAATATTTGCCGCGTTCGTCTAGTGGTCTAGGACACTGCCCTCTCACGGCAGAGATCAGGGGTTCGACTCCCCTACGCGGTACCAGATATTAATGCATTAAATATATGTTTTAATAGCCATCGTTCCCCCGAAGGGGGATCTCCCTTCGGGAGGCTAGAGGCTAGGACGCCGCCCTCTCACGGCGGTAACAGGGGTTCGATTCCCCTTGGCGCTACCAAATGCAAAATATCGAACACACGATGCTGATTATGCAGTCCTGCACATGATATATCGGTGTTCGAATGTATTAGTGATTTCAGCAAGTTTTAATGCTAGAGCAGTCAAATGCTCTATTTTTGTGCCTGAAAACTAGTTCGAATCACATTGGGGTCTGAATTACTCATGGACAGTGCCAAAAGGGCTTTCTAGTAAAAATAAAATTATCAAAATCTCCGACAAGAAACATCTTCCGGCTTTCCAGTATATCATTCTACAAAATTAATCTTCTTTAGTATATTTAACAGCGATCCAAAAAATTATTCACTTTCACCAGTTTTAGAGCGATCTCGCTCCGCTTCGTCTCTGGAGATATCCTGCCAGGTAGTAAAATTTCTTCTCCTCAATTTGTCGAGAAAGCCACGAGTATTATTTCTGCGGTCTGCTTCCTCGATCCAACGGTTTTGTTGTTCCGTTCTCTCCGTTGAGACTTTTGTCTGTCTTTCATTTTCAAGATGCGTTGCATATTCATTCTTTGCGGCTTCGTGCTGTGCCTCCATCTCGAGTCGAATTTTTTCGGCTTCTCTCATGTCTTTAGCTTTGGTTACCGCGCGTTGGCTCGGAAATATTAGCTTTCCTTCTGGAGTCGATATAGGAAATGCGTTTT
>CAYNIX010000025.1:0-9851 GCA_964397535.1 uncultured Candidatus Saccharibacteria bacterium
TCAAGTCGCGAACTTATCTCTGCATGCCTTTCTGTTTGCTCCTCTTGCCTGATTTGATCCATGGCACTCGATACTTTGCTTTCATCTACGCCCAGTTTCTCCGCAATCTTGGAAGTCATTTCTTCGCCTCTAGTACCCCAAGACGCATAAGCTCCAGTTGCATAGACTGTTCCAGCTATAGCCGCTGATGCAATTATGGCAAGGATTAGTAGGTTTTTGTATTTCACTATTCACCTCCTTTCTATGATATTAATAATCATAAACTTATTGTAAAGTGCTAATCTTAGAAACTGCTTAAAAAACATACTCTGGCTAAAAACAAAATAATTATTCTTGCTTCTTGATTGATAAAATCGCCCATAACAGTTTACAACAAATATTTCTAATCAAAAAAACCGGCCGAGCCGGATATTATGATCCTTCTTAATAAATGGAAATAATTATTGGACCGAGGGCAATTTTACCTCAAATTCGCTGCCTTCACCAGGTTTTGATTTTACGCTGATTTTTCCGTGGTGAATTTCAACGATTTTCTTGGCAATCGAAAGCCCTAGGCCATAGCCGTCAGCCTTTTCTTTATTTCGCGACTGGTCAGCTCGATAAAACCGATTAAATATATGAGGCAAGTCGGAGTGTTTTATGCCCATGCCATAATCTTGAATTTTAACGCTAACTGAATGATCAACTTTTTCAATCTTTATTTTTATTTCTTTATTTTTCGGGCTGTATTTTATGGCATTATCAAGCAAAATTACAAAAAGTTCAATCAAACTCTGTTTATCGCCCTTTACTTTTTTTTGGATTAAGTCATTTTTAAATTTAATATTTTTAGCTAATGCCAGGCCTTCCACCTTTTCATATGCTTCTACTATTAGGTCGCTAATATTCAGTTTTGTATAATTATTACCGTTTTCCTGCTCATGCCTGGCTAACTTTAATAAGGCACTGGATAAAGATTCAAGTTTCGCAATTTCATCGAGATTGCTTTGTAGTAGTTCTTTCGATTTTGTCAGATTCAAATTTTTATCGCGCAGATATACTTCAATTTCTGAACGCATTGCGGTTAGGGGAGTACGCAATTCATGAGACGCGTCTGCAGTAAAACGGCTTTGTGCTTCCATGCTCTCTTCGATCGGCCGCAACGTCCATCTTGCAAAAAAATAACTTGCCACTGTTGATAAAAATAAAATTAGCAAGTTGAAATATATTAAATTACGGCGTAAATTGCCATTAATTTCATCAATTTGAGCTTGCCTCAAATCTTCGAGTTCCTGGAAAAAAGGAGAATTTTGTTCAACATCCCTCATTATGGCCGATTGGCGCCCCAACCCCCTGCCAACTTCTTGGGCCGATATTTGATAAATGGCCACACTAAAAGAAATACTAATCAACATGATTATCGCTGCATAAAATGCGGTAAGTTTTAAATAGGCGAGTTTAAAATGCAATAAATACCCTTTAAATTTAATATCTAAAAATCAATTTTCAAATATTGAGAAAGCACTTTTTTATATTTGACTAATCAATACTTTGGAGCTATTTGATATTTGAGCACTTAAATTAAATTGATGATTTTTTATATTTGCCGTTTATTTGTAACTGGTCATTGATTATTGAAAATTGAACATTGGTTATTGATTATTGGATATTGAAGATTGGTTATTGATTATTTTTAAGTCTATATCCAAACCCCCGAACGGTTTCGATAAGGGGTATGCTTTTGGCAAATGGTTTATCAATTTTATTGCGAAGATACCCAATATATACCTCAACAGTGTTTGGCAAAACGTCGGCATCATAATCCCAAACATGTGAAATTATATTATCTTTGGTTAGAATCCTACCAGGATTGCGCATCAAATATTCAAGAAGTGCAAATTCTTTGCTTGAAAGATTGATTTGTTGCTTATCTCTCTTTACCTCGTAGGTCGTAGTATTCATAGTCAAACCGTCATTTTTTAGTTCATTGTCGAGAGCTTGCTGGGGTCGTCTAAGCAGCGCTCGAATTCTCGCCAATAGCTCCGCAAAGGCAAACGGTTTAACCAAGTAATCATCAGCTCCACTGTTTAGGCCCTCCACCCTATCTCGTATTTTATCTTTAGCCGTTAACATCAAAACCGGTACATTTATTTTTCTCTCTCGGATTTTTTGGCATATTTCGAGTCCATCGACTTCCGGTAACATTCTATCGAGTATTATCAGATCATAGACATCGTCAAGTGCCGCACCCATGCCGCCCCTGCCATTATATTCCAAATCAACGGCAAAAGATTCTTGCTCCAAACCGCGCTTTAAGGCATTAGCTATTTTTCTATCATCTTCAACAATTAAAATCCTCATGATTTAAAATTATAGCAGATTTCTGAAATTTTGCTGAAGATGGTAGAAAATTAATTACCTTGAATTACGAAATAACGGGATCTTGCTCTATTTTGATCCGCCGAATTGGCGGACTAGCGCATACCTTGTACCCATCTGTGTTAATCTGTGTGATTCGCTAGCTGGCGGAATCCGTGGTTGTAAAGCTCAAGAAATACAGTGATATCGAATAAATTAATTTCGTAATTGAAAGTTATTAATTGTTTTATCATTACTCTTTAAATAAAACTTTTTACCTTCAATAAATCCTTCGGGGAAAACGATCGTTTTTAAAGATTCGTAATCAGCCCTATCAATGGTTAAATATCCACCCCCAATCGGCATATTGGCCAGAAATTTACCCGAGATGTCGCTGACTATGGTTTGAACAATTTTGTTCTCCCCGTTTATTACCCTGACCAAAGCCAAATCAACCGGTTTGTGCAATTTTTTATCATAGACCAAGCAGAACCTGAGATTGCGATATTGAACCAAGAATTCAATTAACCAGACTATCAAATAGGCTAAAAGCGTTAGTAGGTTTACTACATGAGGATGGTAGATATAAAGAATTATAGCCAGAGACGTTCCAGAAAGTAAAATAGTTAAACGAATAGTTGTAGATAGTAATAGCACTGCGAACAAACTGATTTTTGAAATTGACTTCGCGGTTGGATCAAGCGGCACTAAAGCGTTAATTATCGCGCTCTTTTCTTTTATTTGCATTTGCTGTCCAAAATATATATCTCTGTCATATTGATGTTCCGATTTTGCGGCGATCGAAGGGAAAATGTAACCGAGTTTCTTAACACTTAAAACATAGTTTCCCTCTTTAACGGTAAAATAATAACGTCCATGTTTATCAGTCACCGCAACGGAAACCAACCGCATAATATCAAAACGATACAAGCTTACCACTGCACCTTCAATCGGTTTTTTGGTGCCCTGATCATAAACCAACCCCCATCTTTCCTTTTTTCGATTATCAAAAAGAGTGGCAAGAAAATTTAAAATTAATAGAACATACTCCCTGATATTTATTTGCAAAAATAGCAAAGAATAAAATGAAGAGACAATCGATGCAATCGAAATAATTATTCCGGCCCAGATAATTGGCAGTGTAGCCGGGTTGCTTTCGGCTTCGTTTGATACATCCAAAGCTCCGTTCACGGTATGGCTTAAAATTGATTGCACCAGAGGATTTTGCAGCAACGGGCCGATAATGGGTATATCCGATGCTATCGTTGGATTATCATAATTAACAGTTGAAGTTGAAACGGGAGTATCGCTTGATCCGGGAGTTTCCGACCCTCCGGTCGGATTGTCTGCCAAAACGGTAGTTGTAGAGGACGCTCCTCCGGTTGAAATGGTTCCCGTGCCTCCGGGGTTAACATTACCGCCACCCGGATTGTCCGGATCATCGGGGTCTTCGGGCGGATTTTGCGGAGTGGTATCGGTAATAATTACATCGGAATAATCATTTAGGCTATAGGCACTCGCTTCGACAGTATTTATAAATAATCCGGCAATATCTCCGGCTGTAAACCTGCCGCTTTGATCAATACCGCCTCCACCGTTAACCACAGCCCAGGATATGATTACATTTGTCATGGGATTGCCCAAATTATCATATACTGTAGCCGTAAACACATATTGGTTGTTTTTATTTATCTGCGGGTTTTTGTTGCTAATTACTAAAGATGTTGGAGTCGGTACAGAACCAAAATCCCAGTTTGAAGTTGAGCCGTAAACGCTCTCGTAGTTCGTCCCGTCACTGGCATCTATGGTCTCCCCTCCGGAAGCATCATTGTAAGAAACAGCGACATTGGAAACGGCTGTTTGGGGATTGGCTGACACTATCCAAAGTGCAGATAAGGCCGCAGTTGAAGCAATTGTCACTCGGCTGGATGTGTTTTGGCCGTTGAGGTTAATATCATTGATATTTGAGGTAGTGCCTGCGGTGAAGGTTAGTGTGGAATTTGCCGTAATACAGGTTAAGAGATTAGCAACTGTGATGCCATCACTAAAGACTACACCGCCCGCAGAGGCATTGGTCGAGATGAGGTTATAGAACGGATCGGTGTTAGAAATTATGTTTTGGACGCCTTGACCGTCAAATGCCAGACTTCCGTTGGAATGTATAAATGCCGCCGCATTATAATTAATATAATTAGAAGCTACAGAAAAGGCAGCTGAATTTGAGCTAACGAATGTTGCATTGGCATTATTAATAAAATCGCCATTTATATTTAAAATCGGATCATTAGAATTAGCCGTAGTAATTAAATCATTTACACCGTCACCGTTTGTATAATCACCCTCAATATTTATTGTGCCGGAACTAAAAGTGTAGGTTCTACCCATACCCGAAGCTTTTGTCTCTAAATTATTGTAATCAACAGCGGTAATCAGAGTATTGCCATCTCCCGTATAACGCACCGTTGAGCTTGAGCCGATAAATGAGCCGTTTATAACAAAAGGTGCGCCAACGCCCTCGAGAATGATGGTTTTATCAGCTGCGTCAAAGATGCCAGAGGTAAGTTCAAAAATATTTGTTATTGTCGTGCCTCCGGCCGAATTAAAGATGGTTCCTACATGATCTAGTGTTAAATTAAAATAGGTTGTACCTGTAATGTTGGTAGGGCCTGTTCCGCTATAAATGAAAGTAGAGCTGTTTTCATTAAATGTACCGTTTATAATCAAGGGAGTACCGCTTCCGGCTAAAACAAACGTGTCATCCGCGGCATCCAGAGTCTGGCTTAAGGAAATAGTTAAAACACCGGAAATATTAATTTGATTAGTCCCAATTTTGGTACTCGTGGCTATGCCGACTGTATCACCAAAGCTAAGGTTAGCAAAACTCCAAGCGTTATTACCTCCAAAATTTCCGCTGCCATCAAGCAGACATGTGCCGCCACTTAGATTAATAATTCCATTGCCGGTAATATCTCCCCCATAAAGGCTTTGTTATCTCCGTCAAAAACAACCGACGTTTCCGTTTGACAATCCATTCCCGATCTCCACTCCGCAGTATTCATATCCACGTTACCCGAAAAGGTATACAATGCTGTCTCGCTGTTGGCGTAAAATATTCCGCCTATTTGGTTGCCTAAAAAGCTCATGTCTCCATGAACAGTAAAGCTGTTTAGAAGGCCGGAACCATCAGATGTATAAAGCTGAATTGTTCCGCTTACTTCACTGATATTAAGATCGCCAAAAATCTCCAGATCACCGTTGCTAAAGGCAAACCTCTGGACTCCGCCCGTGTTATTATATATTTCAAAGTCCCCGCCAAAAGTCCTGGCAGTCATGGTGTTGTCATTGGGGTTATCCTGCAAAACACACCTGACATCGGCTTCCAAGGTACCTCCGCTGTCAAGATTTTTGCAGGCATACTTAACAAGCTCCAGCACTCCGTCACCAGTAATCAAGCCGGAAATAGAGGTTTGCGCATTATCAGCCAAAGACATTTTAAGGCCGCTTGTCAGTGTTAATGTATCGGCTAAATTTACCGTTAGAGAGTGATTTATAGCGGCATCGCTATTTACAAGCGATATGCTACCGTCAACAATTAAATCATAAAGTGTATTGCTACCAATATCTAAAGTTTTTGCCGAGCCGCTCAAAGTAACCGCCTGGGTATCATACGAGTAACTAGTGCCGGATAGATCAAAATTGCCGGAAATGTTTAAAGTGCCCGCACCCGCCGTAATATTTCCCGCCTTAAAAGTTAAATCGCCGGTTACGGTTAAGCTATTGCCACTCATGTTTAGGGTTCCATTATATCCGCCCGCGTTTGTTAAACCGGCAATATTTGGAGAAGTATCCAAAGTCACGTTATTGGTATTGTCAGAAGTAAAAATCGCAATGTCGTCACTACCCGGTACGACACCACCGCCATCGCAGCTATTACCGCTCCCTCCGGGTGTATCGGACCAGTGATTTGCATCATTCCAGAGTGCGGGTGAGGTATCTCCAACCCAATAGCAAGATGTGGCTGCCGCATGAGTTTTTATATAATAACCCCAAAATAGCAAAAAAATGAACACTGCCAATGATAAACCCAGAAGAATTTTTTTAAGATAAATTTTAAAGACCAATTTTTTATACATAGAAAAACCAAGCCATATTAATGACTACCAAAAACTCATCGGATTAATGCTGGTTGCATTTTCCCTCCGATTGCTATACTCTAATTTTACCAAAATTTGTGCCCAAAAGATATCAAAAAATGCCGACTTTTTAGCCGACTTTAACAGTATGGTTCATATAAATTAGCTGTTTAATTTATAGCGCTTGCGTATTTCTACAAATTATTGAGTTTCAATATAATTACGAGTTAATTTTAGGTCGCGATATCCCGTTTATTAAATACCAGATAAGCTGCAATTGAAGATAATAGACCGAGTCCTAAAAATACCCAGAGTGAAATCTCATCTATCTTTTGATGAAGCAGGGCATCAGAAAAATTATAATAGTAAAAAAAGCTTAAATATTTTAAATCAGCTAAACTTTCCTTTAGTGTTGAAATTATATACAATACGTACATCAACACCAGCATCATCGCCATTACAAAATAAACTCTGCCTTTAGAAGAGAATATCGCTGAAAAGCAGATGCTCAAAGAATAGATCGCGAAAGCAAAAGCCAATGAAAGATACATAATAGTTAGATGGCTTTGAAAATTATAGCTGTAATTGTAAAATATTGCCAAAGGGACTGCAAAAAGCGTTGTTGATACCACAAATATTAGTAAAAACAGTAGTCCGGCAGTATATTTACCCAAAAATATTTGGCTACGATTTAGTGCCGACGATAAAGTTATTTCGATTGTTCTATTTTCGATTTCACCCGAAATTAATGCCGCCGCTAGTGAAATTAACAAAAAAGCAGCAATAATCGGCCACATTAAATTGTAATGTTTCAACGCTAGTAGCGATTCAAGAGAACTCATATCCACATCTGCGATACCCAAAGCTTTAATTAAATTTTCCGGCAAGGTTTTTACAATTTCTTGAAATTGAGCTTGCGACTCTTGAACAGTAGGAAGTAAAGCGATATACATCCACACCATAGCAATGCCGCCCGCACAATATGCAAGCAGTGATATATATCTATCGCGAAAAATTCGAAGTATGATTGCTTTCATAATTATTTTTCAGTTATTTATAATAATCTAAAAACACATCTTCTAAATTAGCTGAAGTTATATTAATATTTTCTATTTCATATTTTGAAATAATTTTTAGAAATTCAGTTATACTTCCGCCAAGTTGAAAATTGTAACCCGGGCCAACTTTTTTAAGATTTGATACTTTATCAACCTTGAGATTTTGCAATGAGATTTTTTTATCCACAAAAATAACTTTTATTTCGTATGTGCCATGGCCAGAAAGCTCAGATATCGGCTTTAAGGTGATAATTTTACCCGCTTTTATAATTGCCGCTCGGTCACAAACTTTTTGCACTTCCGGTAAATTATGCGAGCTCATAAAAATGCTTACCCCGTCTTTTTTTAAATCTGAAATTATTTTATAAAACTCCTCCTGTAAAATGGGATCTAGGCCGGCAGTCGGTTCATCTAGAATTAAAAATTCCGGATTATTCATAAGGGCCATTATCAATCCCAATTTCTGCCGATTGCCGGTTGAAAGACTCTTGACCTTGCCGCTAGGATTGAAATCAAACCTTTTAAGAAGCGAGTTTAAATTATTGCTTTTTCCACGTAATGACTGCTGAAAATTTAGGTGATCTTTACCACTCCAATGCTCAACCAAATTAATGCCGGAAATTAAATATCCAACTTTGTGACGAGATAAATTAAAGCCGTTTTTTTTATTACTGTGCCCTAGCAAATCTATTTCTCCACCGTCAGGCCGAATAAAATCTAATATACAGCGAATAGTAGTGGTTTTTCCGGCACCGTTTGGCCCCAAAAAACCAAAAACTTCTCCTTTTTCAACATCAAAACTGACACCATCAACCGCCTTGACCGCGCCGAAGTGTTTTATTAGATTTTTTACAGAAAGTAACATACGATCAAAAAAGCAATCATAGAAAATATTATTTTCCGATTAAGTTGGAAATACTTCTAATCAGAATAACTAATTGACATTGAAAGTTGTATCGGAAGTGTTGACTATTTGACCATTAAATTTAACCGTGGCTTTTAAAGTATAACTTCCCACTGAATAGCTCCTGCCAATTTTAAAACTCCAAACATAGCTATCTGTTTTTGATTTGCGAGATACCACAACTCCGGTTTTGCTATATTGACGACCGTCAGGTGAGATCATCAGAAAATCTACCGTAGCTTCCTTGGATGATGCATCATTTTTATAAACATTAACCGTAGCCGTACCGGAAGAATTTGTTGCATAGCTGGTTTTATCAGTCGAAATTGTTGATGTCCAAATGTAAGCAGAGTTGTCTACCCAATAAGTTGCTTTAGTACTAGTGAAATATAGAGAATCGGCACTATTGCTTACTCTTGAGATTAATTCATAACTGCCATTTAAGCTACTGGCTGAAGAAGTAATATTAAGCGTAGTCTTGGCTGATAAACCTGGAGCCAATGTCAGATTGGCGGGAGAATAACTGTAATTAAACCCACTTGGAACAGTCGCGTCTAAATTGAAGGTGGAGGAGCTGCAATAATATGAATCTTCGTTAGAAACCGTTACAGCATATGCTGCCGACTCTCCCGGCTTAACTGCTGGCGCTGAAATTGGAGAAATGCTCACCGTTGGATTGGCATAAGAGCAAGGAGGAGTAGAAATCTGGATATCAACAAGAGCTCCTGCTTCCGAAATGCTTACTAGGGTTATATTGATATTATAGTATTTGTCAGTGAAGGTTTGGCCCACGGTAAGAGGTGCATCAGCAAATCCGGATGAACTACCCGGAGTCATATCAAGCAAATTGGTCGGATAGTAAAGATTTTTATCGTCGCTTCCCATTCGAATAGCTACTCCATTCACAAATGGGGAAGTGGCAGTATAAGCATCGAAACCGACCGTCTTTCTGAAATCTAGATAATAATACTGGGTAGCGGTACCGGTTTTGGGATCCGTGTTTCTTGGAATTTTCAAAGATTGATATCCGCTTCCCGACTGCTCAAGCGGTAGTATTGTATATTGCCCACTGGTTGTAACTGTTTTCGAATTACTATCTGGCATCCATTTCAATGTCCTTTTATTGTAAGCGCTGTGCTGTCTCGTAACCCAACTGCCACCCATAATTTCTTCAGGATCGCCGTATTCTTTGGCCGTACAACTGTTGGAAATACTTACTACCTTTCCGGTCTCATCAACACAAGTGTAAGAATTGGCATGCATCAAACCAAAATTATGGCCCATTTCGTGTCCAAGTATAAAAGTGTTGACTGTGCCGTTGATCCATAGATAGTTTCCTCCAACCGATGCCACTCCGGCCCAGGTGCAACTGCTAACTTTAGGGTAAAGAAATACAAAATTCTGATAATCAGCGGTATT
>CAYNIX010000026.1:0-9462 GCA_964397535.1 uncultured Candidatus Saccharibacteria bacterium
AATTTTCTCAGAAATGGGATTCTCCACATAATCGGCAATAACTCGCCGCATCGGTCTGGCGCCATATTCGGGTTTAAAACCGCGCCGTGCAATCCATTTGACGGCTTTTTTATCGGTCGAAAGCCTTATTCCCTGCTCCAGCAATCGTTCTGATAATTTTTTTAATTCGAGTTCGGCAATTTTTATAACAATCTTGGTATCCAGCGGTTTGAAAATTATAATATTATCTAAACGGTTAAGAAATTCCGGTCGAAAGTGTTTTTCTATCGATTCCCTAACTGTTTCGGACATTTTTTGATAATCAAGGGAATAATTATTTTTTGTCGAACCAAAGCCGATCGATGCTTGATGATTTAATAAGCTTGTGCCTAAATTTGATGTCATAATTATCATGGCATTTCGAAAATTGACTTTCCTGCCTTTAGCATCGGTAAGCTCTCCATCCTCAAGAATTTGTAGCAATATATTGAATACTTCGGGGTGGGCTTTTTCAATTTCGTCAAATAAGATTACAGAATATGGATTACGGCGAATTTGTTCGGTTAATTTGCCCCCTTCGTCGTAGCCGACATATCCTGCCGGAGCGCCGATTAATCTTGAAACATTATGCTTTTCCATAAATTCGGACATGTCGATTTTAATAAGTGATTTTGGAGTCCCGTATATCTCATTGGCCATAACTTTTACAAGTTCGGTTTTACCAACTCCGGTCGGACCCAAGAATATAAAAGAGCCAATAGGGCGATCCGGATTGGAAATACCGACACGCGATCTTCGAATGGATGAAGCAATCGCGGAAATAGCCTCATCTTGTCCAATAATATGTTTTTTAAGTTTTTGCTCAAGGTTTAAAAACATTTTTTTCTCGGAGATTTTCAGAGAGTTAAGTGGTACGCCTGTCCATTTTGATACTACAGCAGCGATTTCAGCTTCGCCTATTTGATGGCCGCTTTCTTGGTGGTGTTTGGTCAGTGAATTAATTTTATTATGAAGAGTCAATTCCTTTTGGCGCAAAAAACTCGCCTTTTCATAATCTTCACCTGCTACCGCCTCATCTTTTTGATTTATTGTATTTTTAAGCTCCAGATTTAATTCGGCAATCTTGGAGGAGCGGCGATTTTTAAGCTTGTAAGCTGCTGCTGCCTCATCGATAAGATCGATTGCTTTGTCCGGAAGAAATCTGTCTTGAATATATCGAGCAGAAAATTTTGCAGCAGCCAAAAGTGCTTCATCGCTATAGCCGATACCGTGATGCTTGGCGTATTCGCCTGATATTCCACGTAGAATTTCAATGGTTTCTTCAACGCTGGGTTCATTTACGATTATCGGTTGAAAGCGTCGTTCGAAAGCGGCATCTTTTTCAATATGCTTCTTATATTCGTCTAAAGTAGTTGCGCCGATAACCCGTAATTCACCTCTGGCAAGTTTAGGCTTAAGAATGTTGGCAGCATCAAGCGATCCTTCGGCACTACCCGCACCGATGATGGTATGAAGTTCGTCTATAAACAATATGGCATTTTGTTTTTTATCAATCTCTTCCAATAGTTTTTTAATTCTGGTCTCGAATTGGCCGCGATACATGGTACCCGCCAAAAGCGATGAAAGGTCGAGAGCATAAATGTGTTTATCGGAAATTATTGGCGGCACTTTGCCGGCAACGATGCACAGGGCCAAACCCTCGACAATAGCTGTTTTGCCCACTCCCGGCTCACCAATTAATACCGGATTATTTTTTTTACGGCGTATAAGAGTTTGAATCATGCGCTCAATTTCATCTTCTCTTCCTATTACAGGATCAATTTGCCCGGATTTAGCAAGTGCCGTTATGTCGGTTGCAAATTCGCCTAAAAAGCTTTTTTTATCTTTGGCTTGAGTGCGAATTGCCGGCTCTAGAGGAAAACCGCCTTGTGACATTTCGTCCATAAATATCTCGCCGTTAATGTCTTCAATCAACGGTTCTTTGTTTTCTGACCCAAGTTTACCGCTATCGGTTTCGCTAAATATAGCCTGGATTTGATTTTTTAAATTCTTTACCGACACACCCATTCTTTCAATAATCAAGTAAGAGTTAAATTTTTTATTTGATATTAAAGCCAAAAGCAGATGTTCGCAATCAATAACCGGATGTTTGTGGCGCATCGCTATCTGTACAGCTAATTGAATCGATTCTTTAGCTTGTTGATTTATGCCATTTTTAGAAATGTTTTTGGATCCGACTAAGCCGGCTACCAATTGGGCGCGATCCATTGAAATATCAAACATTTGTAAAATGTCGTTAGCCAAAGTCCCTTTTTGCAAAATTAAAGCAAGCAGTTGATGCTCGGTATCGATTTCTGATTTTTGCTCCATAGCAATTTTTTCGCTCATTAAGAGTGCTTGCCGTAAATTTGGAGAAAATTTTTTAAATATATTATCCATAATATTTTGGTTATAAGGCTCAATCATTATTATAATCCGGTACAAACCATGGCTGAATATGTTGTAATAAAAAGTAGAAAGTGGTTTTTTGGAAGTTTATTGAGCCGATTAAATAAATAATCTTATGTTAATTAGGTCCTCATAACGAAGCGAATTGTACAAACTCTAAAGAAATTATTTATAATCTATATTTATTCAAAACAGATTATATAATTTGGAACAAAAGAGAAATTTATAAATTATAAATTCTCGTTGTTATCCGCATCGCTTTTGTTTTTGTCGTCTTGTGTATCCTCTGTTTCAGATTCATCTGAATCGGCTTCAACGATATCTATACCCCAACCGGTAAGTTTTGAAGCCAATCTGACGTTTTGGCCACCACGGCCGATAGCTAAAGAAAGATTTTCTTTATTGACTTTAACTTTAGCTTTATGCTCTTTTGATGAAATATTTATTTCAACGGTTTTTGCGGGTGATAAGGCGTTCATAATAAATTGTTCAACATCTTCATCCCAAAGCACGATATCAATTTTTTCATCTCCGAGCTCATTCAAAATAGCCTGAACTCTTGTGCCTCTTTGGCCTACGCACGATCCAACCGGATCAATGCCCTCTTCGGATGCAATCACAGCAATTTTAGTACGAGATCCGGGCTCGCGGGCAATGCTTTTGATTTCAACCGATCCGGATGAGATTTCCGGTACTTCATTAATAAAAAGGCCGCGGATCAGACCCTCGTCCGATCTTGATACAACAATCTGTGGCCCGCGAATATTTTCGCCAACTTCTTTAATATATACTTTTATGCGTTGGCCGATATAATACTTTTCATTTCTAATTTGATCCGAAGGATACATGATGCCGTTAGCTTTGCCAAGAGACACAATAATGTTCTTGCCGTCAATCTGTTGTACCGAGGCAGAGAGGACTAATCCTTCTTTGTCTTTATACTCATCAAACAACATCTCTCTTTCCGCTTCGCGAATGCGTTGAATTACAACTTGTTTAGCTGTTTGAGCGGCAATTCTACCGAAATCATCCTCTTTGGGTTGCGGGATAAGAATTTCTCCGCCAATTTCAGCTTTTTTATCAAGTTTTACAGCTTCAGCTAAAGTAAGCTGCCTTTCGCTTTCTTCTACTTCTTCTTCGGTTTCAACCACTTCAAATACTCTAAAAACTTCAGAGTCTCCGGTAATCGGATCCATTTTTGCACGCATTATTTGTTTGTTTTTGCCATAATCTTTACGGTAGGCGGCAGCTATTGCGGCTTCGACAGCTTCTATAACCACTTCTTTTTTTAATCCCTTCTCTTCGCAAATTTCCTCAATTGCAGCCATAAAAGCGCTGGTTTTTGACATGTTTTCTCCTTCTCTTAAACATTGGGCTAGTAATTAGTTAGCGTCAAAATAATAATATTAATTCTGATAAAGAAAAATTTCCAAAATATGAAAATGAAAAATATTTACTAAAAAATGGCGTCCGCACCGGCCACCATTACATGATAATCAAATCCACTTATTCAAATATACAGAAACTCTTGAATTTTGTCAAGTAAGCGGCCGTTGCCGGCTAAATACAATAATTTAAGTGATTGATAAATATTGTTAAATGTTTTTATGAGAAATACTTTTAAATTTTTTAGATAATAAATACACAAGATACAAAAACAAAGATTTTTGTCTGATAATGCGCCCGGGTTGCCTAATTAAACGATATAGCCACTCAAATCCGATTAACCGAATAAATTTGGGAGCTCTTTTTTGCACTCCGGACAAAAAATCAAAAGTGCCGCCGAGCCCGATAGCAGTTTTAACGCCGCAACGGTTGAGATTATTGGCTAGCCAAATTTCCTGAGTAGGCGACCCATAAGAACAAAGCAATATATCGGCACCGGATTTTTTAACAGCGTCAGTAATTTTTAATGTTTGTGATTCGTCGAGACTCACAGACATAGTACCGGCAATTCTAAGATCAAATATTTGTGTTTGAAGCACCAATGAAGCTTTTTGGACGGCGTTAGGATCAAGACCAAACTTATTTCCAAGCAGATAAATCGACTTATTATTTAAGGCCGCAAATTTGCATATATCCCAAATGAAATCAGATCCCGAAACTCGTCCCCATTTGCGGCTTAGATATATCACTAAAAATGGATAGAATATTAAGAAAATTAACCAAATCAAAAAAGCATACAGGTGGCCAATAATAATAACTCTGGGTTGATAAAAATTAAGAAATGCATTACCCCACAAAACTCCGCTTCCATCGACTAAATTTAATTTTGATTTTTTGGCCAGAACATCATTAAATTGCTGATTTTTAAGTGATAGCATTAAAAATTCGACATTAACAGTGGTAATCAATGAGGGTGATTTGTATCTAAACAAATCTGAAAACAAACTAATGGCACCCTGTTTGTCGCACATGGTAATTTTAATATCGTTAAAACTAATTTTTTGAGGATGTATCATGATGGTATTTTTTAAATAGAGTATCGACGGCTTTTGAAAAATCGGATATAAATTTATCTTTTGAAAAAGCTAGTGCACGTTTTCGGCAATTTGCGCCGGAAATTGATTTTTCTATTTTTTCAAATTTGTCTAGGGCGCGGTTAAGAGAATCGGCCGATATTTGATCAAAGAACATTCCGGTCTTGCCATCTAAGACGGTTTCGGTTACACCACCCTTCTTGTAAGCAATAACGGGTTTACCGCAAGCCATTGCCTCCACCGGTGTTAAGCCAAAATCATCTTCGCCTGGAAAAATCAAAGCTTGGCAGTTTTGCATTAAATCCAAAGCCTTATTAGAATTGACCGCTCCCAGCATTTTAATATCTTTTGAACGGATCATATGTTTGAGCCGTTCAAAATCTTTACCCTCACCGGCAATATATAATTTTTTCCCATTCCGGTTAAAGGCGCTTATGGCAAGATCGATTTTTTTATAAGGAGTGAGGTGAGAAATAATGTAGTAATAATCATTTTCGTCACGCGTATCGGAGGGTTTCCAAAAGTTTATATCAGTGGGAGGGTAAACTACTTGTGAATCTTTTCTGTAATATTTTTTTATACGATCAGCTACAGTTTGAGAAATGGCTATATAAAAATCTGGACGTCTTGATGCGTAAAAATCCCAGAGGCGAATTTCATGCATGATTTTTTGAGCGAAATATTTCCCTAAACCGTAATTGAGAGAATTTTCAGCTAAATATTCGGCATGCCAGTCCCAGGCGAAGCGCATTGGAGAATAGCAATATGAAATATGAACGGTGTTTGGACCGGTAATAACGCCATGTGCGAATGAATTGGAGGAAGATATCACAAGATCATATGGAGAAAAATCGAAAGATTCAATAGCTTTGGGCAGGGATGAAATAAGCAACTGGGGGCGCTTTCTTAGAAACGACGGCAAATTTTGAATGGGGCTCGTGATAATATTCTTATCGCCAAATTGTCCTTTGGTAGCATGTTCGTCGTAAATTAGGGTATAAATTGGTGCTTCGGGAAATAATTGACATAAAATTTCAAGAACATTTTGTGCTCCACCAATTTTATTTATATAGTCATGAACTATGGCTACTTTCATCGTAAAATGTCCTCAAAAAGCGATATTAAAGAATCAGCAGCAAATTTCCAGCTGAATTTATTTAAACGCAGTGACCCTAATTTAATTAATTTGCGGCGAATATTTTGGTCTAAAACGGTCTTTATGAGCGCATCAGCCATGTTCTCGGTATCGCTATTATCGCAATAAATAGCTGCATCGCCGGCAATTTCCGGCAAAGATGACGAGTGTGATGTAACTACGGGCAGGCGGCTGGCAAAAGCCTCCAATATCGGGATACCAAAACCTTCATAATTAGAAGGAAAAAATAGAAGGACTGCATTGCGATAAATATGTGGTAGATTTTTTTGATCAACAAATCCAAGCTCAATGATGTCACGCGAAAATTTTTCACTTGATGAAATTTCCCGGGATATTTTGTCGTAGCCGAATCCCGGTCGGCCGCACAAAACAAGCTTATGAGATAGTTCGGGGTTTTTGTGTCTAAAAATAACGTATGATCTTATGATGTTTACTATATTTTTTCTCATTTCAAGACGCCCGACAAAAAGTATATAAGGAGAATTTAGTTTAAGAACATCCTTATCATTTGAGATATCAAAATCTTGCCTATTGTATCCCTGGTAAATAACTTTTTTGACAGCATGAGAGTTAGGATAATATTTTTCAAAATCATTTAAGGTATTTTTAGAAGTAAAAACAAGACCACGAGCTTTTTTGGCAGCAAAATGAAATGCCCATTTTTGAGCCCGAATTTCACTATTTGAATAATATTCGGGATAAATCCGATGGGCTAAATCATGTATGGTTACCACGCACGGAATGTTTGTAAATGGCACAACTGTGTAACCCGGATCAAAAAAAACATCTACCCGATTTTTAAGCAAGGCCAGTGGCAGGCGAAATCGATGCCATCCTCGAGATAATGGTGACACACAAAGAGAATAATTGTCGGTTTTTGGTAAAATACCAGCAGAAATTGGTTTTGGTGAAAACAAAAAAAATTCGTTTTTTTTATCATGCTTAAGCAGACTGAAAATTATTTGGCATGAATAGTTTTCAATACCAGTCTTCTGATTTTTTGTTAGATATGAAGCGTTTAGTCCGATTTTCATAGTGAGGCATTAAATTATTTAGCCCAAAGTACTGATTTTTTATAAGATTCAAGATGGTCGAGAGCGATTCCACAACCTTTAATGGTACAAAGCTGTGCCTCTTCGGCTACCTCACATGGCACACCCGTAACTTTGGTAAGTAAGGCGTCAATGTCTCTAAGAAGTGCGCCCCCACCGGTTAGGATTATGCCCTTATCCATAACATCGCTAGCTAGCTCGGGAGGCGTGTTTTGCAAAACTTCTTTTACTGTATTGATAATATCAAGAAGCGGTTGTTTTAAGCCCTTAGCAACCTCTTCGGCGTTGATTATTGTGCTTTCCGGCAAACCGGTTACAGCATTAGAACCGGAAATCTCAATTTTTTCATCTTTTTTAGGGGAAATAGCGGAACCTATTTTTAATTTTAAATCTTCTGCGGTCTGTTCCCCAATTACTAAGTTAAATTTTTTACGTATATAATTGGTTAGAGCGCGATCCATTTTAAGACCACCCACACGAACTGATTTAGAGGCTACAATATCGCCAAGTGCGATAACAGCTACTTCTGACGTACCGCCACCGATATCAATGATCATGTTGCCGGATGGAGTGGCAATCGGTACTCCGGCACCAAGGGCGGCTGCGATCGGCTGCTTTATGAGATAAGTTTCCTTGGCACCTGCGGAAGTGCAGGCATCGATTACGGCGCGTTTTTCGGTTGAGGTAACCCCTGCCGGTACAGATATCATGATTTCGGGCTTAAAAAAACGAATTCGCCCCATAACTCTGTCTACAAAATTTTTTAACATAGTTCTGGTAATGCGGTAATTGGCTATTACTCCGTCTTGTAAAGGATGAGCCGCAATAATACTTTCCGGTGTGCGGCCGATCATCTCTTTGGCTTCGCTTCCAATGGCAACAATTTTCGAGTCGGAAGAAGACAGGGCCACAACCGATGGCTCTTTAATGACAATACCTTTCTTGGGAACAAAAACCATTACATTGGTTGTGCCCAAGTCAATAGCGATTTTTCTAGACATTATTCTATCCTTTGTATATCTGCACCGATTTTGGTTAATTTAAGATCCAGGTGCTCATATCCGCGCTCAATCATTTCAACATGATCAATGACGGTTGTTCCGGGTGTGCACAGTGCTGCGAGCACCAACGCTCCTCCACCTCTGATGTCAAAGGCATCAATGTGTGACGGTTTTAATTTTGTTGGGCCTTTAATATTGATAATATGAGGACTGACAATATTTATTTTTGCACCCATCTTTCTCAATTCTTCGGTGTAGCCAAAGCGGCTTTCAAAAATTGTTTCAAAAATTCGTGTTTCACCTTTTGCTTGAGTCATTAAAGCGGCGTAGACTGATTGTAAATCGGTAGGAAATCCAGGGTATGTACGGGTGTTGATGTTAACACCATGTATATCTTGTTCTCCTGATGTTTTAATATAATCAAAATTGTTTTTCTTGATTATAGAAAAATTTGCACCGGCGGCAATGAGTTTTTTAAATACGAGGCTTAAATTTGCTGCAATAAGCGGTCCTATGAGCAATTCCGAAGAGGTTGCGCAAGCAATCATTAGTGCAGTAGCCGCTTCAATTCTGTCAGGCATAACAGAATAATGGCATCCCTTAAGTTTGTCAACGCCCTTAATTACTATTTCATGCGTGCCGGCGCCTTTAATATCCGCACCCATACAATTTAAAAAATTTGCCAAGTCGGCAATCTCCGGCTCGGCAGCAGCAACTCTGATATGGGTGGTTCCCTCTGATAAAACGGCGGCCATCATGGCATTTTCAGTGGCTGTAACACTCATTTCGGGCAATGTAATCTCCCCTGCCACAGGTTTACCGACAAAATGAAAATATTCACCAGAAACCGATACCTTAACTCCAAATTGAGACAAAACATCAATATGGTCGTCTATGGGACGCGCTCCAATTAAACACCCGCCCGGTTGGGCGATCTGTACTTCAGAAAATTTTGCCAACATCGGCCCGGCCAAAACTATAGATGCACGTATTTTTTTGGTAAGCTCGGAATCAAGTTTGCGAGTGTGAATGCTATTGGGATTAATCTTTACAGTGTGGTCGGTAATATCAAGCTTGCAGCCAAGACCGACTAAAATATCTTCCATCTTATGGATATCTATAATATCCGGAATATTGTTAATTATTGATTCACCATCCCCCAATATTGACGCAGCCAATAATTTGAGAGCTGAATTTTTAGCGCCAGAGACTTCGTATTCTCCCGACAAATTATTTTTTCCTTTTATTGCATATTTAGCCATTTAACTCCTTATTTAAAACCAATCTAATTCTAATGTAATTTAGGCATAAATTCAAGCTTTGAATAATTTTTTATCAATTTATGT
>CAYNIX010000027.1:0-9263 GCA_964397535.1 uncultured Candidatus Saccharibacteria bacterium
AAAAAAGAGGAAAATAAAAATGTTCCTATTGGCGAGGCCGTTAGTTATGGCTGGCAAAAATTTAAAGATAATTGGACGTTGCTCCTGGCTGTGTCGTTGATTAGTGCGGTTTTAAGCGCTCCGCAAGAAAAAATCAATGATTTAAACAGCGACCATATTGCGTGGTCCCTTTTGTCCTTGTCAATTGCCGTATTATCAACGATAGTTACAATAGGTATCCTTAAATTAACTTTGAAAATATATGATAGTAAAAAGCCGGAAATTCTCGATATTTTCCGCTACAGCCGATACTTTTGGCGCTATCTTGGCGGTTCGATATTACTTGGCTTGATAGTTACGGCCGGTTTACTACTGCTGATTGTTCCGGGTTTTATTTGGGCATTTAAATACAGCCAAACCTTAAATTTAATTGTCGATAAAGATATGCCGGTAATGGACGCTCTGCATCAAAGCGCCGAAATGACAAATGGGGTTAAATGGCAACTTTTTCTTTTTGGTTTAGTTTCTGTAGGAGTTATAATTTTAGGCGCCCTGGCTTTGGGAGTCGGTGTTTTAGTGGCGATACCCGTGGTTTGGCTGGCTCAAATTTATGTTTACCGCTACCTGCTTGGCACTACCAATAAGAGTGAGTGAGCAAATTACAAGACGCTTGTAATCGAAAAAATATATCTCTTTACATAATATCTATTATTGATATCATGTTTTTGTTGGCATAAATGCTCTTGTCCTGCCCTTGGGGTACAATTATAAGAGTTCCAGCATATTGGGTCATAAGACTCGAAAAATCAAGGGCTCCAAAACTATTCATATTCGCTTGCCATGAGCCCCGAAGGGGGCCTTTTAGGCCGTAGTCGAAGGGTCGAGAGGATAGTTTCCAATTGAATAATATTTGGAGTTCATATGGACAAAAATGAAAGAAAAAAGCTCGATAAGGGAGTTGAGCAAGCGGTCTATGATGCTATGAATGATCCCAAGTATTGGGCAAGACGCCGGGCTCATTGGGACGAGTGGGGTTCACCGGTAGGGCTGGCAATTTGGTTTGCCCTCTGCATAATCTCCGTTGGGATTTTCCTTTATCTGCTTCGCCTATCCGGCCTTATTTAGCCGAAGTAGCCAGAAAAAACTAAAAACGCTCGCAGGATTTAAGAGGGCGTTTTTAGTTTATCCTAGAACGTAAAATAAACTTAATTACAATTTTAACTACACATACATAATTATATCTTAAATTCTGTGTTTTGTAACAGATTAATGCTAAAATATAGTTAAAATGCTTAAATTTTTGACTAACAATTTTAGATAAATATTTGCTTATGGAGAAAAATAAAAACATTATATCTGTGAGTGGCCTATCCAAAATATATCAAGCCGGGGATACTGCAGTTACCGCCCTCGACAGAATCGATTTAGATGTTGATTCGGGGGAGTTTTTAATGATTACCGGCCGAAATGGCTCCGGTAAATCGACCTTGATGCACCTTCTGGCACTGCTAGACAAGCCAAGCTCCGGCGAAATAATGATTAATGATCTTAAAACATCACATCTTTCGGAAGGTAAAAAAATGCATATCCGCCTTCATGAACTTGGCTACGTTTTTCAAGAATATGCTTTGGTTGCAGAGCTTTCCGTATTAGAAAATATAATGTTGCCTGCTATGATGCTTAGCAAATCTAAAGACGCCAAGAAAAAAGCCCTGGCTTTGCTTGAAAAAGTAAATTTAGGCAATAAAATTTATCGACTGCCTTCTCAACTCTCCGGCGGCGAACAGCAAAAAGTAGCTATCGCCCGCGCCCTTATCAATTCCCCAAAAATTTTGTTTGCAGATGAACCGACTGCCAACCTAGATTCGATTGCTTCGGTAGATGTATTAAATATCTTTAAAGCGCTTAATTTGAATGATGGCATTACCATAATCATGGTTACTCATGAACCAGAAGAGCTTACTTACTCGACTCGTCAGATTAATCTGAAAGACGGGAGGATCGAATGAAAAGTGAAACACGCCTACCGTTTTATTTGACAATGCAATACCTTAGACGCGGCCGCAAATGGACTCTGGCATTAACTTTATTTATGATGTCGGTAGCATTTGTTAATCTCATTTTTATTTCTTCTCTCTTTGCCGGCATAATTGACGGGAGCAACCAACAAATTATCAGGACCATGACCGGCAATGTCTATGTGACCCCGCCTGATGGCGATGATCTTTTCAGTGATTCAAATCTGGCATTGGAAAAGATTAATTCAATCGATGGCGTAGCCGGCGCAAGCGCTCAATTTCAAGTTCCGGCAAGATTAAAATATAAAAATATTACCGGCAATTGGCAGATTTTAGCCATTGACCCAGATGATGAAAAAACCGTTACCAATATTGCAGATAAAATTATTGATGGCAGATATTTAGACTCCGATGATTCCGATAAAATATTGATCGGCGTTCAAATCGCAGGAGGGGAGGGGGTCGAATACGACAATTTTTCTTTAAAGGGAGCCAAAGTCGGCGACAAAATAGACCTTGAGATTAACGGAATTAGCCGAGAATTTACTATTGGAGGCATATTTAACACCAAATTTATTCAATCCGACCAAAGAGCTTTTATTACCAACGGCGCATTAAAAGAGTTAAACCCATTATTTGCAAATCAATCAAGCACAATAATTGTAAAAGTTGCCGACGGATATAAAGAAGATGATGTAATATCGGCTATAAAAAGCCGCTATATTAGCAACAATATTTATACCTGGCGTGATGTGGCCGGATTTATGCAATCGGTTTCAGACAGCTTTGTGAGTATAAATGTGCTGATGTCTGTAGTGGGCATTATGATTGCCGCCGTAACCATTTTTATTGTTATTTATGTTGATATTGTAAATAAGCGCAAACAAATTGGAATTTTACGCGCCATTGGTATTAAACCCTATATAATTGTTTTTAGTTATGTAATTTTAGCGGCTGTATACTCGGTTATAGGAGTATTGCTTGGTTCGGCAATTTTCCAATTTGTTTTGGTACCGTATTTTAATGCCCATCCCTTTTCATTGCCTATATGCGACGCAACACTGCTTTTGAGTTGGCCTGATTATATAGCCAGAGTCGAAGCAGTGACTTGGGTGTCGGTTTTTTCCGGCCTTATCCCCTCTTTGCTTGTGGTGCGTTCCAAGATGCTTGACGCTATTTTAGGAAGGTAATGTTCGTTGTATTTTAAATCAATTATATGGTGCTCTATTTAAATAATAATTTAGCAAGGAGCATTATGAAAAAAATTGTATTTATTCCTAGCTCAAAAATCGGTTGGTGGTCTACGGGCCTCATCGCCGCAGTGCCGATACTGATGATTTTGGCGCAAATCTTTATAGGTTGGCTATACCCAAATGTTGAGGCCGGAAACTCTCTTTTGGAGGATATTGCGGCAAGACCTGTTCTCTCACTTGCCATGGTACTTGCAATGCTCTCCGGTGTGATCGCTTTTGCCTGTGGTTTGGCGGCTCTTATCAAACAGAAAGACCGCTCCTTACTGGTATTTATTACCACCTTTTTAGGCGGTTTACTTTTACTGCTTCTAATCGCAGAATTCACTTTTATGGAATAAGTAAATTAAGATAATTTCATGAAATGGGATATAAAAAAATAAATAATTAATTTTCTCCATATTAGAAATAATTGACAATTGAATAAATAAAAGAGGGCGATATGGACCAAGAAAAAAATAATTCCATTCCTTCTAGTCAGTTTGATACTAAGAGTTCGATAAAAAAATCAGTCTTTAGGCGCTGGTATTTTTGGGTTGGGCTGGTTTTGTTGTTTCCGATATTTATGGCCGGATATTACTGGTATTTGCAAATTTGGAAAGCAACTTTTCGCGGCGATGAACTTGCACAAGCCAATACTGCTCTTGCAAACGGTATATACATAGAAGACCCCAGAGACGATTTTATTATTTTAGAATCCAATGACGAGAAACCCAATCCCGAAATGGCTTCGCCTTACCGCTTGCCACAACTTGATGTTAAAAGCCTGCAAATAGGGGCCGATGATGATTATTTATATTATAAAGTGACTTTTTATGCCAAGACGGATCGAGCTGTGTTGGTTGTAAATGGAGACAAGATTCATAGCTTTGGAGTTAATTTCGATATTACAGAAGAGTCGGGAAGAGTTTTGGCAGTTTTGCATACAAATACGGGTTGGTGGCCAATTATAGGCACGTCAATTAATGGCACTTTTTATTCAACCGAGCCTACCGGAATAGAATGGCCGGAAAATGCCAGATTTGCAAAAGAAAAAAATAATGACAGTAAAATGTACGGCGGAGCCGGTACCGATTTTCAGCTCGCTCGGTTTCCGCTTAAAACTTTGGGGTTGTCCTTTGGCCAAAAAATGGTCTTTGATCTGGAAGTAGAGGGTGGTAGCGGCAAATATTCCCATGCCGCAGCGGATCCGTTTTTAGGTACAGGAAAATCAGCAGGCATGATCACTTGGGTTATTGGCTCTAAAGAGTATGAAATTGATAATAATCCAAACCCATATCTCTCTAACGAGGATAAAAAAGATCAAAGCAGTAAAGATGAATCCAAAACTGATGACTCTACAAAGCCAGATTCTAAGGAAATCATTGACTTTGAAACTTGCGCTAAAGTCTATCCTGTAATGGAAACATATCCGGAAACCTGTAAAACAAGTGACGGCAAAACTTTTACCAAAAGCCAAAATTAGCTTGACATTACGATTGTTCGTTCCAATGCTCTCTCGCGGCTTTATCAAGAAAAATCATATTATAAATTTATATTTGCATACACTTTATTGACATCGTCTAAGTCATCAAGCATATCGAGCAACTTTTCTGCGGATTCTTTTTTGTCGTCCGCAATGTTCCCGTGTGAGTTTGCGATATATGTTAATTCCGCTGATTCAATATATATTCCAGCGTCCTCCAGAGCTTTTTTCACCGCATGAAGATTTGATTGAGTAGTATATATAATATAATTATTTTCCTCTTGCTCAAAGTCGTCTGCTCCGGATTCGATGATCGCCTCTTCTATTTGATCCGCCGGTTTTGAATTTTTTGAGCCGTCAATAAATATTTCACCTTTTTTGGTAAACAGATAGGCCACGCTTCCAGAGCTGGCAAATGAGCCGCCAAATTTATTAAGAACGGCTTTCACTTCGGCCACGGTACGATTTTTATTGTCGGTTAGGCACTCAATAATTAGCGCCATACCACCCGGGCCATAGGCTTCGTATATAATCTCTTCAATTTTGGCGCTGTCTCCACCGCCCGCTCCGCGAGCAATAGCTCTCTCAATATTTTCTTTTGGTAAACTTGATGCTTTGGCATTATCAATAGCCGTTCGCAGGCTAGGATTCATAGCCGGATCACCGCCTCCATCGCGTGCTGCGATGGTAATAAGTTTTGCCATTTTAGTAAATACTTTGCCGCGCTTGGCATCTACCAGCGCTTTTTTATGTTTGGTGGTCGCCCACTTACTGTGTCCTGACATTTAAAACCTTGAATTATGAATAATGAATGAAGAATTAAGGATTAAGAATAATGGCTCGTAAAATAAATCCTTAGATTCAAAACATTTTGGTATTTTGAATTATTTAAAAATTGGAATTTGTTTAGTATTTAGTATTTAGGATTTAGAGTTTACTTGTTCAATTCTCCTTCACAATTTATCATATATTTTAGGTCTCGCCTATATTAGCATCCATAATTATACACCAGAATATTTTTCATATTTGAGCTCAAGATTTCTTGTCTATTTGTAGCCCCGTATGATCGGGGCAAAGGAGGAAGCTTGTTATAAATAGCCCCCTAGAAAATATATTAATTTTTATGCACTCCACTCTCATCAAATATAAATTCTAAGCTGCCGTCTCGGTCGGTACGCAGGGTTTGAATATTATAAGTGCTCAACAGATCCAAAACCGCCCTGTGTGGGTGGCCGTATTGATTATCAGCTCCTGCATTGATTATTGCATATTTCGGTTTAACTCTCTCCAATAAATTTGCGTCTGTGCCGTTGCTTGAGCCGTGATGCGCCACTTTTAAAATTTCGGCTCCAAAATCAGCCGATTGATTTTTTTCAAACATCTCACTCTGCCCTTCCAGCTCCAAATCACCCATAAAAAGTGCGCAACGCGACAAATAACAAAATTTCGATACCAGTGAAGTGTCATTTAAATTTTCGGCTGAATTTTGTGAAAATTCCTTGCCGGGCCATAAAAAAGTCAAAGTTGCATCTTGAAATACTTCAAGATTTTGGTTGATATCCGGCACCTCGGCATTGATATTTTTGTTTTTAATTTTTTCTAAAAATTCCATATATTGGTTTGAAGTGTGCGCGACCCCGGTAAAATATATCTTTTCCACCTTGTATCTATCAAGCACAAGAAGCAAACCCGCTAAATGATCGGCGTGCGGATGGCTCAAAACAACTGTTTCAATGGTTTTATCATAAACCGGCATACGCAGGCTCAATTGCTCCAAAATTGCTTCGCTCGGCCCACCGTCAATTAATATTTGCTGATTATTTTTCTCAATTAAAGCGGCATCACCTTGCCCCACATCAAAAAAATATAGGTGAATATTATTATCTTCGGGGCTTTTGGCAATCTCCGCCCAAATGGTAATAAGCAAAAGAAGCAGAGCCAGAAATGATATTTTTAGAGCTGTTTTAGCCATTTTTTTTGTCTTGAATCGCGCCCAATTAAATAAACAATTAGAATAATATAAATAAAAAACAGCAAAATTTGGCTAAACCCGGCTACGGTAATGCTAGAGAGAGGCAATTCGGCCGAATATTTGCTAACCAGCACAATATAGCTTAGTACCGGCCAAGCCACCAAACCGAACATGACACCTAAAAAAGCTGAGATCATGCCTAAAAAACCGGTGATGGCGGCAAGCAGCATGGCAAGAGGAATCACTCCGAGTACAAGCACGTTGGATAGCGGGGCAATCAGAGAAACCCGGCCAAAAGTTGCTGCTATAAGCGGCAATACCGCTATTTGAGCCGAGAGAGTTTCTGAAAGCATACCTTTAATATTTTCCGGCAAAATATTAAGACGGCTTCGCGTGAGTATTTTTTTCAAAGGACGGGACAAATATATCAGGCCGCAAAAAGCCAAAAATGATAATTGAAAACCGGTGTCATATAGCAAAAGATATGGATTGAAAAACAACATCAGACTGGCAGCCAGAAGTAAAATATTGGTCATGTAGGCTTTTTTTCCCATACTTTGACCGAATAAAATCAACAGAGAGATAATACCCGCCCGTACCACGCTTGGAGCCGCTCCTGTCATGAGAATAAAAAATATTGCCAATATACTACCAAAAAAAAGAATTTGCCTTTTGTGCAAAACGCCGCCCATAAGCGCCGACAGAGCCACAATAATGATAGTCACATTGTAGCCGGAAAGCGCCACAATGTGTGTTAAACCGCTCGATTGTAAACTTTTGGTTAGGTCGTCGCTTAAGGTCCTTTTTGAACCGGTAATTATCCCGGCCGCCAGAGAAGCCTCGGGTTCTCCCAGACTGCGATTGATAGCACTCTCAAAATTTTTCTTAAATCTATAGAGTGGCCGCAAAATCGCAGTTTTTATATCATTATTTCTGCCGATAATTTCCGATTGGCGCGGATTCTGCATGATGTATGAAACTTTTTTCGGCTTCAAATAGTTTGCATAATTAAAATCATCAATCATGCCGGGTACCGCAAGCTTGCCGCTAAGCTTGATAATGTCGCCATATTCCAACTCCGGATAACGAGGCAAGGTAGCCAAAACACCGAATTTACGGCAATCGCCAGATGTCGCGCCAAGAATCACTTTCTGATTGTTTAATTCCGGTTCGGGATTATTTAAGACTGTAGCGGTTAATTCGATATTTTCTTCGGCTAGGTTTTGGCTGCAAAAATTAGCAGAATTAAATTTGGTGCTCGATATCAATGCCGCAATAAAAAATATCACGGCAAAGCTTGCAAAAACCAGTATCCGATTTTTAAGTAAAAAATTAACAAAAGCGCAAAAAAGTAGCAACCCGATGATAAAAAGATATAAATATTGAGAGGAATTAAATCCGAATTTTGTGTAGCTCGCAAAAGCAATTCCGGCAATAAAAGCAATATTAAACCATATGAATATTTGGTAAGGATTGAGCGAAAACGCATCAATTTTTTCTAATATATACTTCATTAATTTTATTATGCCCCAAATTTCCGAAGTTTGAAAATTTCAATAAAATATATTATACTCTAGGGCGATATGAAAAAAGATTCTAAAAATTCAGCACAAATTTTAGAGCTTCAACAACAAATTGAAGAGCTTAAAACCGGTTGGCAGAGAACGCAAGCCGATTTTGTTAACTATAAAAAGCAAGCGGCTGATGATCGAGTGAGATTTTTGAAGCTCGCCAATGCCGATTTGATTACGGAATTATTGCCGGTACTTGATAATTTCGGACTCGCCGCACGGCATTTGCCGGAAAATCTGCAAAATGACAATTGGGCGCAAGGGGTGCAGCAAATTGAAAAACAATTCGAAAATATATTGATTGAATCGGGACTGACAAGAATCGAATCGCTGGGGCAAGAATTTAATCCCGAATTCCACGAAGCGGTTGAAGAGGTGGAGTCGGATGAAAAACCGGGCATGGTAGTTGAAGAAATATCCGCCGGCTATATATACGATAATATCGTATTGCGCCCCGCTAGAGTCAAAGTTGCAAAATAATATTTAGGCTTTAGGCGCTAGCTTCTTTAGGGGGTAGTAAAAAATCGGTGTTAGGAGAGTTGACACCGATTTTTGTATTTGGTAGTTTAAATATCGATATTGCCAATAGCTTTGCCAAAGTTGGTGAAATTGTGGCTAGCGAGGGACATGGTGAGCTCAGCCGCGAGCCGTGAAGCATCCCTTGCCGCGACGTCGCAAGTACCACTTTGGTTTCTGGGCGGGGTAGCTCTGTTTTTGCCCCCACTGATGTTGATCCTTCAGGTGAAGGCAGAGAATGGGCTTAGCGGCTTATGCCGCCTCCTCCCCGCCCAGTAATATTTCCGGGTTACCCCGGATGGGGCTTAGCATATCGCACTGTGCATCCCGAGTAATCGGGAAGGTAGGCGGTTGAACTCCGCCAGCCCCTAGATGCCTTTGGTTGCCCTCGTAGCCTAGCGGTTAGGGCACCGGATTCTCAGTCCGGATACGAGAGTTCGAATCTCTCCGGGGGTACCAAGCTTTTGCCGTGAGGCACCGCACTACTGTGCG
>CAYNIX010000028.1:0-9234 GCA_964397535.1 uncultured Candidatus Saccharibacteria bacterium
GATTGTGTTTTTTGTTTTTCGTAAAGCGGATCGCAGTTTTTTGGTTTAAACAATCTCATTATTCGTACCTCAAAGCATCTAATGGATTTAATTTGGAGGCCCTTTTTGAAGGATAAAAACCTGTAGCTATTCCTACAATTATTGAAAAGGAGATAATAATCAGAGCAAATACAGTCGGCATGGAAAATAATTTCTGGGCTTCTCCGCCAACACTTTTAGCTAATATATTTATGATAATATTAACAGTTTTTGAAGTGATATAGCCGCCCAGCAATCCAAGCGCACCACCCGTGATGGCGATGAGGGCGGACTCTGTTAAAAATATTTTTGAAACATCACCGTCTTTAACACCGATAGCTTTCATGATGCCAATATCTCTGGTTCGCTCTAAAAGGGCTATGGTCATAGTATTAAACATACCGATTGAGGCAACCATCAAAGCAACCAGGCCAAAAAATGCAAGAACCAGCTGAACAATTTTAAAAATTTGATCAACCTGGCTTATGGTATCAGCAATGGTTGTAACCGAATATCCCATAGAACTGATTTTCTGCTTCATATCCGCAATAGTATTTTTATCGTTAACTTTTACTTTAATGGTGTTGTATATCGAAGGCCAGGTAATCTCCGCAGAAACGGAACTTTGCGGTAAATAGGCAAAAGAGGTTGAGTCGTCCTGCAATACCCCGATAATTTTATAGGGTTTTGACACAGTCTTTTTCTCTTTGGTTTGAGTGTTTAGCATGATTATATTGGCTATCATCTCCTTACCTAGCGCATCGTTAGTCTCTAAATTTATAGCCTTAAGCAAAGCGGTTGAAACCACAATGTCGTTTTGGGAATTTGAAAAAAAAGCTCCCAATACCGGATTTAAACCTTCTAGTGCAGAGTACTGATCGTCGACAAAATTAGCTACCGCATCGGTCTGTCTGGTTTCGTATTCGGCTTTTAAGCCCATGGCTAAAAGCGGAGAAATTTCACTGATTTCGGGAAATTCTTTTAATTTTTTTATCAATTCGTCGTCTACTTTTTGGGTGCTGTTTTTACCGCTTGAAATATCCAAAGTATTAATGGCATCGATAGTGGCAATTTTATTAATGGAGAGCTCTTGCAGACCGTAGCCTAAAGAAACCAAAAAAACTATGGTGGCGATACCTATGGAGATGCCGACAACGGTTAAAAGAGTTCTCATGCGATTTGAGATTAAATTATTGGCCGCAATTCTAAAGATTTCGATTGACTTCATAATTTATGACTGATCTAGGGCCCTAGATTTAAGATCGACATCACCGACCTGACCCACATCGGGCCTGTTTTGATTTATTTCCGTTTTAGCTATTAAACCATCCCTTACGTGAAAGACCTTATTTGCATATTTCAAATGTTCATCGTTATGTGTAACCATGATAATTGTACGCTTGGACTTAACATTTAAGTGATAAAAAATTTGCATCACTTCGCTGGATGACTTTGAATCCAGATTTCCTGTCGGTTCATCGCAAATTAAGACCCAGGGGTTGGCCGCCATAGCCCGCGCCATAGCCACTCTCTGCTGTTGTCCGCCGGATAATTCGGTTGGAATGTTTTTATGATGCTTGGCCAGACCAAAAACGTGAAGCAAACTTGCCGCCCGATTCATGGCTCTTACTCTTGACTCTCCGGCCGCTATCAAAGGTAGGGCGACATTTTCTTGAACGGTGAGAGATTTTAGTAAATTAAATTGTTGAAATACAATACCGATTTTACTTTGCCTGAATTCGGAAAGCTGGTTTGCGTCGTATTTGGCCACATTTTCACCCCTCACTAAAAGTTTTCCCTCGGAGGGCACTTCTAAACCTGAACAAAGATTTAGTATGGTTGATTTACCGCAACCGGACGGCCCAAAAAAAATCGCATAATCTCCGGATTCAATTACAAAATCAACCCCGTGAATTATTTCAACCAAATTTTTACCAACGCTAAAAGATTTTTTTACTTTTATAGCTTCCATGACCTTGGTTTTCGGCATCCCTCTCCTAACAAATTACTATTTTATTCCGGCTAAAATGGCCCTTGCCTGTGAATTATTCGGATCAAATTCCAAAACTTTCTTAGCATAATCGCCCGCTAACTTATCGTTATTCATTTTCAAGCTGATAGAAGCCGCGCGCAAATTTAAATTGACCGATTTGGGAATGTTTGCCAAGCCTCTTTCAATTATCTCAATCGCTTTATTCAAATCCCCTTTTGATTGGTAATGAGCGGACAACGCAATATAATTTGAAGAATTTTTAGGATTGCTGTTTAGGGCTAGTAAATAATATTTTAAAGCCATATCGCTGTCGCCTTTTTGTTCGTATATATTTGCCAACATACCGTATGTTTGGGCAGAATCGAGATTGTAATCTTCTGCCATTGAGATAAATTTTTCGTTTTGCTTGGTTTGAAAATAATATGAGGAAAGCAGATTTTGATAATTTTCATTTTCCGGTTCTTTGGCCAATAATTCCTCTAAAATGCTAATGGCTTGCTCTTTTTGGCCGTTATCAAAAATTGTCACAACATCTTCAATATTTACCTCGGGGTCTTTGGGAATAACCGGCATTTTGAGGCGGATAAATACAGCTAGGGCACAAACAGCCAAAATAATAAAACCGGTGATTAAAAATTTTTCGTTTTTTAAAAGCCACTTCATATGTTTATCTTACCACTTTCATGACAAATAATTGATTCAATCAGCTGCATAATATTGAGGTGCTAAAATTATAAGTTTGCTCACTCCTCTTCCAAATTTGCCCCTTGCGCTCCAAACCACTTTTCGCGTAATCTGCCTACCCAGGAGAAAGTTTCTTCGAGTGATTTTAGCACAATCTGCAATAAAGATTTTTCTTTAGGCGGAGTAATGAGCGATATATCTTCCGAGTAAGCTATGTTACCAACTTTGTCGGCAGACTTAATTCTGAAATGATAAGCGGAATTGGCTTTAAGGTCGGGCAAAATGACTACGTGTGAAGCATTGAGTGATAAAATCTCCTCGGTCTTTTCGGTATAGTCCCCTCCAATACCCAAAGCATACTCTATTTGGCTGGTGGCCGGCTCATCCGTTTCCCAGGAGATAATTGCCTGATATTTGATGGTTTCTCCGGATCCGGTTGAAGCTACCTCCGATTTTACATTTATGATTTTGGGTGCCAAGGTATCGGTAGCCGTGGTAAAAGAAGAAAGTGGAGAATATGCACGATTGCCGAATTGATCTTGAGAGGAGACTCTGTAACTATAGCTGGTTTTTGGCTCCAGGCCGACCAAAGTAACCGAGTGCATCGTTGTAGAATCAGCCTTACCCTGCGTACCAGACAAGACTCCGTCTTTGCCATACTCTATATTGGAATCCGAATTAACATTACTCGACCATTCGATTGTTACTGAATCAAATGAAACGTCCCTTATGGCAATATCTGATACGGTGGGGTTAGCCGGAGTAGTGAAGGTGTAAACATCACTTATGGTGATATTGCCGTCATAGTCGGTGTTTTTAACTCTAAGATAATATTTTGTACCGGAATTTAAATTGCTCAATTTGAAAGTGTGAGCCGTATTCATATAATTGTCATCAAGAGAAAAAGTGCCTTCGGGATTGCGATCTCCGGAGATGGGATTTGCGGAGTAGTCAAGAATAGTGGTGGCCAATTTCGAAGATGACCAAGTTACTACAGCACTCGACATGGTGATATCGGAGATATTTAAGCCTTGCACCAAAAGAGGAATTCTTTCAGGAGTAGTAAAAGATAAAACCGCGGAATAGCCGGCAATTTGAATCTCGTTTTTGGAAAATGCTTTAAAATAATACTTGGTTTGCGGTTCTAAATTATAAAGCCAGATTTCATGATTGTATGTTAGGCTGGGATTGGCGGCAATTTGCACGCTCTCTCCGGTTTTAGTTGTCATGTCGGAATCGGTATTTAGTTCACCTTTTGAATAAGCAATATTTGAATCGGAAAGCTGGTCCGTATCCCAAGTTATGCGGGCCCTAACCCCCTGATCTTGTCTCCAGCCGAAGAGCTCAACCTGTGGCTCGGCAGTTACATCGGGAGCGGAACCCGGGCGTGAAGACACCGGACCGGCCGGTAATGAAATATTACCGTTGGTATCCTCCGAAGTCACTTTATAGGCATAAGTGGTTTCAGAATTTAAATTTATATCCAAATAGCCGTCTTTGGTAGCGGTATCTATTTTGGAATAATCTACCCCGTTGGTCGAACGCCAAATATTGTAATGATGAGTACCAAGTGATGCTTTCCATATAATAACCAACCTGAAACTGCCATCCATAATGTTAGACGCGTCTTTGATTTGAATATTGGCCGGTACCGGCCTGATTTCGGTAGAGATCTCCGTATCGTTGAAATATAAATCCCTAAATTTGATATAAACTGTTTCTGCGCCATTAATGTCATAATTATTAATACTTGTTGAGTATGCTACCCAAGCGGCTCCACTAAAATCGGCGTTGTTTGAGACCATCATTAAAATAGGCTCGGAGTCATCATTGGAATTAATATATAATGTGGCCGTGGTATTGTTGGTAGCATCAATAATGAGTGAAGTATCACCAGGATTTTTAGTGTCTAGCGTTGTCAAATTGCTTTCGGAATTTGAGTCGCCCTGCCCCACCACCTCGACATTTACCCTAGCCTTAAATGAACCGGATAAATACTGGCCGTCAAAATCCGAATTCATTTCAAGATAAGTGGTGTGGCTTATCGGATTATCAAAATCGCCGCTCAAAACGCCCTTTTCACCGCTTACGGCCGAATCGGAAATTGTATTCCATGAAAGATCGGCCGGGTTAAAATAGGAAAAGCTCACCGTAGATTCAAACCTTAGGGCGTATGAAAGCTCAATCTGTCCCGGATGATTGGCATCATCACGATCAAGTTGGCTGGCAACCACATTTAAGGGCGCAATGGCCTTCGGCGTTCCTGTAATAACATTTGAGTAATCGGAGAGAATTTCCGTACCACTCGATCTTTTATAAGACAGGCGTAGTTTGTACCAATATTGCTGATCGTTGTTCAAGCCGGTAATTTCTTGTGATTGCCACTGCCCTGCATTGTTGACCGGTGGACGCGGTGATGCCAATAAATTATAATCGGTGCCGTTTTCCGATTGGTAGATATATATTTTGGCATCCGCATTGGCCGGAGAATCAAAGGGATTTTTCCAAGACAGGATTAATTTTTGGTCTCCGGGCCCGAGAGTCATATTATCATTGGCATTATTAGTGTGGCCATCAATGCTATGGGTGGATCCAGGAACGTGAGTCGAGGCGGCAATTGTTTCGGGAGGATTACTTACCGGAAAGACTCCGGTTTTAACGTCATTACCGCGCGCATCCCAGAGAGCATTTGGTAGATGTGGATCTTTAAGCCCTTCGTTAAGCGCATAATTTGAACTCGGTGTGATACATTCGGAGACGTAGACTTTTCGTCGTCCACCCTTAAAAAATTGGAAAATCTCTGATCCCGAAAAGGTATGGACACCTGCCGACTCCGGAGGAAAAGCAAAACAATTGGTTGTATCAAGCGCGTCTTTGCGATAATAAGGAAACTCCTGATTCGAGTAATAATTTCCGCTTTGATCTTTAGCGTCACGTTCCGGGGACCAAAAATATATAGATCCATAACCGCTTTCTGCATCATTAGCATAATCAACTTTAACATAACCCAAAACGTCATATGCCGTTACTGTCACGCTCAAATTTCCGCTTGCCCCGCTCCATACGTTATCGACGCTTTGATCCCAATCGGTACCGCTTCTTTGCGGATTTTCATTTGTTGTAATTGTGAAATGGTCAAGACCCAATGGTTTTATATATATTGGATAATCGTGATGCACCGTTTCGTTTCTTACTCGCAAATAGATATTTTTTCCCGATGTTTCGCTCATGAAATCGGTGGGATTAAAAGTATGAATGCCATTGTCTCCGGCTGTAAATTGATAAGCCGCACCCTCGTCACCGTAAGTGAAGGTATAGACTCCCGGAATATCGGGGTCCTTGGTAACCAATATTTCAAACCAGACTTTCCTATCAATATAATCTGTTTTAACATTGTTAAATTGATCTTTGACAGTAACCCTTGGGCGATACGGTGCTCCCACGCCACCTACATCCCAGGTAGACCCGGAAACTGCGTAGCGGCTCCAAGTAGGAGTAACGTTGGGATAATTTTCAAGCAAAAAGTCAAAAGCTTCACCGGGTGTTACTGTAATATTACCGGAGGTCAAAAGGAGCTGATCTTGAACCATATCGTCAAATGCGGTGTGGTGAAGTGAAACGGTGTGAGTACCCACTTGTTTGATGCGGAATGTGGAGCCCAAGAATGATTTGGTTCCCAAATCCGCAGATTGAAAAGTATATTTGGTAGCCGATTTTGCCGGCAAATCAGGCGGATAAGAATAACCGTCAGAGGTTGTTGTAAACCAAATTTGAGCGCTCGCTCCATAGTAATCAAATTTGACATTACCTAAAGAGTCATAAGCTGTTATCACAATCGGATCAGGAAAAAATTGATCCGCGCTTCGCGTACCGGGAAATCCACTCATAGTAAAATGATCTAAATCACCCGGATTGACTTGAATAGCAAATACCGCATCACTCCAACCTTGATCGGGAGTTTCCGATATAGTAATTGAATAACCGCCACTTGCGGAGTGAGTATTTTTGTAATAAAAAGAGGCAGTGGAAGAGCCGTTTGAAACGGAAATTTGATTTGAAGCAAGAGCATTTTGACAGCCGGAATCGGAGTAAAATCCTCCGCCATTTGCCCCGTCGGAAAGATCAAACAGTGACGTTGCTTGCCTATCCATACCCATCAAAACCGCTTGATTTAAATTATTACGAACTTCAAAAGTTAGAGCCTGCGAACAAGTACTTGTATCAACCGAGCGAATTGTTTGGTTATTGCCCGCTCCGACAGCCGTTTTATCAATAGCTGAAACTGTGAAACTTCTACTCTGCGACCAATCTGACCAGTGCTCTGTGCCGCCAAAGGAATCAACGCCGGCCGGATCCCAGGCTGCCACCCGCCAGAAGTAGGTTCTGCCCTGGACTAAGGGAGTCGAGTTATCGATCGTTAAAGTCGCCGTGGTACCGGAAGTATAGGCAGTATTACTTTGAGAATTTTGGCCGGAATATGTGGAAGTTAAACCATTATCGCTGACAGTTTGCGAGCCGGAAGTTTGAATAAAGGTCACCGTGTTTGAGATGCTCCGAGGCAATTCCGAACCCAGAGAAATAAACGCAGCGGGATTATTTTGGATATTGTATTCCGTTAAATACCAGTTGGCGCTTTTTGCTCCACTGGCAATCCTGACCTCGTCAATTCTTCCCTGCCAGGTATTAAACATGCTGCCAAAGCTGAAGTTTTTCAAAAAGTCGGTGGGGTAATATAAATAATCCGAGGTGGCTTTTTGAACTCCGTTGAGATAAATTTTGGTAGAATTAGTTGTATGATCCCATGTGAAGGTGTAATACGACCAAGTATTTTGCGCCATGCCGCTAGCGTTATACCAGGTCATGGTCTGGCCGGCTCCCTTATGCATGGTGAGATTCAAATTTGATGGTGCTGTTCTCATAAAAGCCGATATTGTGCCATTCCATGAGCCGCTGCCGCTATCGCCGTGCATCAAACCGAAATATTCATCCGGTTCGGTATAGGGGTCGAAATACGGCATGGCCCACAAACTAACAGAGCCGGAATCAGCATTTGGATATACTACCTGGTTGGCTTGGGCAAAAGCCTCCGTGGTTGAATTTGTATCGCTGTAAAGTGCAGCAGTTCCAAACAATCCACTTCCGGTCCAACTACCGGCAGATTGGCGTGTAAGATTATTGCCATTTCCGGAGCTATCATATACGGTATCTCCGCTACCCTCGCTGGCGTGCCACACAGAGCTGAAGTTACTAAGCCAGGTACCCGATAAACTTTCTTGGTTAGCCGCTCCGGTATTGCCGTAATAAAGATATAGCGTGGTATCGGTGCTTGAAGAAAGGCTGGGAATTTTAACCCAAGCGGATAAAATGTGATTAGAAGAGTCAAATAATTCGATTTCATGAGATAATTTTGTGCTTCCATCACTTGAGGTAAATAAAATATCGTCGCCATCATTTTGCGCTCGCGAAAACACCGGGTTTGAGGCATCGGTGATATTTACCAAAACCGGAAAATCGCTTAAATCAGCGGCTACTTTAGTATGATCTAGAGTTACTTTTTGCCTGTAATCCCATGATGGGTCATACCACGAGAAATTCTCGTCGGTTGAAAGCTGTACTTTGTAGCGGATATAATCCCCATTAGCATCAGTAGTCGAAAAAGTCATGGCGGGATTTTGCGATTGATTGATAGCGCCATTAGCGGGCAAGGTGGGAGATGGCGTTGCCGGAGAGCTTTGGGATATTTTTGAGCCGGCGTTGGCACCGGTTGTGGATATTTTTGCCGTGGTTAAATCATTGGTGCCTTTGGTGATCACCAATACTCTGCCTCCAGCCCCACCTCCTGTCACAGGGGAAGATAAGCCATTGCCGCCGTTTGCCTGAACCGGAGTACCGCTGGCTGAAACCGTCACATTGCCGCTGGCATTTATGAGTATGCCGCCGCCGCTACCGCCGCCGCCATATGTGTTGCCGCCCACCGGCGTACCGCTAATTGTGGTAGCGGCATTTCCATTTGCTTGAATCAAGCCTGTGGCTCCAATATCTAATGAGCCGACATTTAATTCAATATGTCCGCCACCGGCACCGCCGGCATCGGAGCCGCCGCCGCTACCAACATAACCGACATCTAAATTACCACCGTAAGAAGATCCACCAAAAACCAAATGCGGAGATGGAGTGTAAGTATGTCCTCCCATGGCGCCAAATCCGGCACCGGAGCCATAAATTGAGCCGCTTTCGGTATAGTTAGCACCCTTGCCCGCACCCGCATCATGAATTCTACCCAGACCGTTTGAGTGAATGGTGCCTAATACGGATACTGCTCCACTAACATTGAGGGTTGGATAAGAGCTATCCCCGCTTGAAACATCTGGAACATAGGTCAGATATGCCCCCGCCGGTATGCTAAGTGAGGGAATGTTTAATATTTGAGTCCCAACCAACGCCAAATTTCCGTAGTTTGATATGGTTAAGCTATCCAGATTTACGGTTTGGTTGCAACTACCCCCCGCACAATTGGCGCCTCCGCCGTAAAAAGTGGC
>CAYNIX010000029.1:0-2653 GCA_964397535.1 uncultured Candidatus Saccharibacteria bacterium
TGCTGTACCTGTAATGCCGTCAAATTTTTTATAAATTCTAAATAAATTTTGAAAAGAAATCGTAGCCAACGTTTGTGATTCGCGCTTAACTTCTACTCCTTCTTTGGCCTCAATAGCTTGATGTAAACCTTCGTTAAAACGACGGCCAACCATCAAACGGCCGGTAAATTCATCAACAATTACCACCTCTCCATCTTTTACAACGTAATCCTTGTCTCTTTTAAAAAGCGTGTGAGCTCTTAAGGCCTGCTCTAAGTGGTGAACTAAAGAAATACTATCGCGTTCATAGATATTGCCAAGCCCGAGCAACTCCTCCATATGTGATAAACCCTCTTCGGTTAAGGTAACCGCCCGGTCTTTCTCATCAACCACATAATCGGTTTCCGTTTTTAGCTGCGGCACTAAAGAGGCAAATTGCTGATAAAGCGAGGCGGACTCTTCGGCAGCGGCGGAAATAATGAGCGGGGTACGAGCTTCGTCAATTAAAATTGAGTCAACCTCGTCAACTATGGCATAGTTCAATTCTCTCATTACGCAATGCTCTAGACTCGGTGCCATATTATCACGCAAATAATCGAAACCAAATTCGTTGTTTGTACCATAAACAATGTCGCAAGCATAGGCCTCGCGGCGGGAACAGGTCACTAAATTCGAACCATCACAATCTGAATAATGCTTATAGTCCTTGGTTTTTTGAAATTTATAGGTAGTTTGGTTGGACTGAATCACCGAGGTAGATAAACCCAAATAATGGTATATATCACCCATTCCCTCACCTTGATGCTTGGAAAGATAATCGTTAACCGTCACCAAGTGGACGCCTCGGCCGCATAACGCATTTAAATACAACGGCAGTGTAGCAACCAGCGTTTTACCTTCACCAGTTTTCATCTCGGCAATTTTTCCCTGATGAAGCACAATGCCACCAATTAATTGCACGTCAAAATGCTTCTCGCCAAAAAGCCGAAAACCGGCTTCGCGTACCAGCGCAAAAGCCTGTGGTAAAATATCTTCAAGAATATTATGTTCTTGATCGTGATCGCCGCCGGCTTCTTGCAAGCGTTTTTTAAATTCGGCGGTTTTTTTGGGAAAATCCTCCGCTTTAAGCTTGGCATAATCATCCGTTAGAGCATTGATAGCATCAACGCTCTTTTGAATTTTGCTAAGCACGCGCTGATATGCATTCCCAACCAATTTATCTAAAATATTCATAAAGCTCCAATAATGTCAAATGATTGTGTGTAAATGTCTTCTTGATCTTAGCATGATTTAAAGCTAAAAACAATCAAAAAATGACAAAAATTTTGCCATTCATTTGCTAGCTCATCAATTAGTCTTCTAAGTTTTCAATATAACCCTCTTTTTTATATTTTTCGATCCAGTTAGATATTGATATATCCATCTCCTCAGCAACACCGTAATATTCACATAACTGCAAGGCGCAACTTATAACATGCCAAATCTCCTCAGCTAAATGATCTCTGCTTGGCTGGCCATGCTTCTCCCTTTTGATTCCAGATCCTTCGAAATGGTTAACTTGCTCCGCAAGCTCCCCTAATTCCTCCATAATTCGCGTCATTATATGGTATGGAGAAATGTTATTGGGAAATCTTTTATTATTTCCTAGAGCTATTTTATAGATATCTTGAATATTTTTCGGGCGCATATTTACTCACCTTCCCAGATTATTATTAGCTATCCACTATTAGCTTTTCGTTATTTTCTTTTCACTATTCGCTCTCAACTTTTCACTAAAACTCAACTTTCATTTCCACCCCCTCGGCGTAGTCGAGCCGTCCGGCATGCGGGCCGAGGGCTCGCTCACTAGCCTCTTCAATATAGTGTTTGACTCTCTTTTTGCGCTCCGAAGTTGACATGTGCTGGTTTACAATTGCCGGCCCGCCAATACATCCACCCGGACAATTTAATATATCTAAAAACCTGATTTTGCTAGAACCGTTCTCGATATCACGCAGCACCGGTTCGATAGCCGCCAAACCCTCATGTACATATATTTCTTCGGGCTTAAAATATTTGGCTATATGTGAAGTATTTGATAAACCTCCAGAGACGGGATATATTTTGGTATATTCTTGTATTAGAGAATCAAATTGATAATTACGCTCAAAATCCTCCGTAAAAATATTTTCTTTGGAAAACAATTCTCCCAGTTCCTTAAAATTAATTACGCCGTCAATAGCTTCGGGATAAAGTGGTGCTTCAATATTTTGTTTGGCAAAACATGGAGAAATAAAAATATTTTGATAGTCCGGATAATGTTTTTTGATTATGCGTGCTTGTGCCAACATAGGCGAAGCTATAGGCACCAAGTATGAAATTAGATTCGGATGTTTAGATTTGATGTAAGACACCACGGTGGGGCAAGGTGAAGCGATATAGCACTTTTGCTCGGGGTTGTTTTTAATAAATTCAACATAATGCCAATTTACCATACGCGCGCCAAATGTCAGCTCGCAGACTTTATTAAAACCGATTTTTTTAAGCATACCAATAATGTTCGGGTAAGAAAAATCAATCACAAAACTCGGCGCCAGCATGGCGATTGACTTCTTTGATTTGATTTTTGAAATTAAATCTTGTTCCATTTACACATACCTTGTATTTTATTGTTCGAACGAAGCGAGAACTTTCT
>CAYNIX010000029.1:2753-9140 GCA_964397535.1 uncultured Candidatus Saccharibacteria bacterium
TATTTTTTCCTACCCTTCCTCTTCGGCACTAGCCTGCCGACCGCTCCAGCGGCACTGCCGACTGCTTTACCGGCACTTCCCATGATCCGGCCAGCTCCACCGACAACATTAACCATCGCTTTAAAACGTGATTGTTTGCGACGCTTATCGCCCACCATTTTTTCACTATATCGGCGCAAACGGCGCTCAAGTGTTTTGTAAGCGAATTGAAATGCTCGCAGTGCCCGATCATCAATCTCTTCAATAAAGATGTTTTCTTTAGGCATTGTTACATGTATGTGAACGGTTTGGTCAATTCCACCTCTATTGGGACCGGATTGGTCAATGAAGCTCACCTCGACATTCACCGGATCTATGTGACTGACAAATTTTTTAAGTTTATTAATTTGTTTTTCAATTTGAGATTTCTGCTTCGATGTTAACACCACCCCTTTGGTTTTGACTTCAACTTTCATCAATCCTCCACAACAACCTAATGAATAAATCAAACCGTTGTGCCCTCCGTAGTGAAGATTCGACTACCCCGATTGATCGGGGAGACGAACCCGAACGAAGGACGGGCCGTCGACATTAATAATACAATTACGCGTGCCCTCCGTAGTCCAGCGTAGCTCGACAGAGCGAAGTTGGACGAAGGATGGGCATACCACATCACTAATTGATTGCTAAGTTTTCCCCTCAAAACCCATATATTAAACTTTCTATTTTAATTATACCAAAACTAGCCATATTATAATAAACAACAAAGCTTAAAAATAGATTAGAAATTACAAACAATATTAATCGATTAAATCCGTCTAAACCAAGGATTATAAATCACTCACATCAAATATTAATTGTTTAATTTTATGCCCATTACCATGTTTAAGCATCCCGAAATACGACTGTAGAGTTTCATTATTTGGACTTTCTATAATTCTTTTCATCATCCTCCGTTTTGTTGATTTTCTTAACACTTGATGATCTGAAAAATGGACCCAACCCAAAAAATCAACACCGGAAGATAAAGTTTTAATTTCAACTTTACTGTAATTTAGCTTAAGATTTAAAATATTTTGCAAAAATTTAGATATTTCTGTTAAATTGTTTTCTAGCTTATATTTATTTGCAGAGATAATTACAAAGTCATCGGCATAACGAACATAATATTTTGCCTTTAACTTACGCATTACAAATTGATCAAATTCATTCATATAAACATTTATTAATAGCTGGCTAGTTAAGTTTCCGAGTGGCAATCCAATACCACTGCCATAACTGGAATGAAAACTGCCAATAATTTCAGAAAGTAGCCAAAGAGTATTTTCATCTTTAATATGCCAACCCAGTATTTTAAGCAGAATCTGTTGATCAATACTAGCAAAGAATTTCTTAATGTCACACTTTAAAATCCAGCAGGTCTTTGTGTTATTTTTTGAAACGATTTGTGCAAATTTTTTGAACCTATTCATTGCTCGGTGAGTACCTTTGCTTTTTCGGCAAGAATATGAGTTAAATATATATTGCTCTTCAAAATAAGGAAATAAAACTCGACAGATCGCGTGATGGACCAACCGATCGCGAACCGAAGCTTTGTGAATTTCGCGCGGTTTTGGGTCATTAATTTTAAACGGTACGTAGCCCCCATGCAGATAAGTTTTATCTTTTAAGCCCAAGAATAAATCAACTATATTTTCAGATAAATTTAAAGAAAACCGCATTACGTCTTTTCTTTTTAGCTTGCCGGGCAAAAACTCGCGCCAGCTTTGAAGTAAATTATTAAAGGAAATGATAGAATTATAATTATGGCGAAGCCATTTTACTCTCTCTCTCTCTCTCGAGATAACCCCTCGATTTTGCTTAAAATCAAAGAGGGGTATTTGTATTGGCTTACTATAATTCCTCATTTTCCTAAATCCTCGCGATTTACGCTCGGCCAACGAATAGATGAGCGATTTCTTGATTTAATCGAAAACTCATATACGGCATATTTTTGTCACAAAGACGAAAAAGAAAAAGGTATTACTGACTGTATTTTCGTGCTGGATAAATTGAAATATTTAATACTGGTTGCTTGGGAAGCCAAGCTAATTTCAAACAAACACTTCGAAGAGATATCTCTAATATTAGAAGAGGCTGGTAAAATGCTCGGCGGATGGAAACGCAGTCTTTTGAACCCGCAAAAGAAAAACCGCACCTTGTAGCTAGTTTACACCAAGCTCGTCGAGGTGCGGAAAAGAAATACTTTCGAAGACGGAACATGATCTCATTATCAGCATTCCACTTGTTGTCAGGCTTAGCCCAATTGTTGTTGAGCCACAAGCCGTCATCATTGTGTTCCAGGTTGAAGACATTAGTATTGCCGTTCCGGTCTGTAATTATGTGATTTACCATCTGTACCACTGCCCTCGCAATCTATCAATAAAAGGCGCTGAGCTGTATCTAATTTGGGATCGAAAATCCACCAGCAAACCACACCAAGTTTCTCTTTTTATGTGAACAAAATACAAATCCTCTGCCGGAAGCCGTAACCACCTGCACTCTCAATCTGTATCTGCCGAAAAGATTTCACCAAGCCATAGCCGGGCAATTCAATCTCTCTGCATTTAGTATATCAAAAAAATCGTGTCGAGCGGCTGCGCCGCATAAGTATCAAAGTATCTAAATCCGCCAGCTGGCGGACAACGTTTCAAAAGTAGACAAAGAGATCAAAATCTAAGCTGCCTGAGAAACTTTGCGAAGACGGAACATGAACACACGATCAGCACACCACTCGTAGACAGGCTCCGCCCAAGCGTAGTAGAGCCACAAGCCGTCATCATTGTGCGCCAGGTTGAAGACATTAGTACGGCCGTCCCGGTCTGCAATTTGCTTCATAGCGATTCTGTACCAGTCGCCCAGAGGTTGTTCTTGATCTTTTAATCTTTGATGAGGACCGACTTCAGCCGGACAGAGTTCAAGTCCAAATTCTTCTGCTTTGGCATAAATTTGATCGGAAGTAGCGCCATTTGGAAAACCAAGATCTCGAACCTTTAGACGGACTAAATCTATTTGTTCGGGATTCGGTTGAGTCGTAAATTCCAAGCTGTCTAACATATCCTGAGCATAATCATAGATTTCTATACCTTTTGCCTTCAATTCAGCGATCAACTCATCTTTAGTTCTACCGCCAATCTCCAAGTCACTTTTTCGGATCCGGCCTTCTGGAAATGAGGTATAAATATTTTCAAGATTTGGATATTTCTGAAAAATATACGGAGCCATCTGTCCAAAAAATATCGTTGTTTTCTCTGAAAGCTCATCTTGAGTTTGGGCTATTTGGTCTTCTTCAACTGTTAATCCTTCCACGATTCGAATAATTTTAACAGCGTCTTGTTTTGATGTTTCTGAATCAATTGGCAAAGTGCCAATTTTCAAGACAAACTCATCACCTTCTGGATCATAATCTCTAAAATTTACTTCTCCCTTTTCAGTGAGGACATGGAAATCGGATACAGAAATTGCTCCAAGCTCACTTTCAAATATCTTACGAAAATTTCGTAATTCACCAGTATCTGTTTCGGTTAAGCGAAGTTTTTTGAGAGCGTCAATCACATCGTCGAAGAAAGGGTCATACGGCTGTAAATATTCATCCCCATTTTTTTTAATTTGCTCAATAGTTTTTGTTTTTAAATTGTATTCTATGGTAATTATCGGCTTATCAATTTCAAGCTGGTGAGTATTCGGATCCATCTTAGGAATGTGACGAAATGAGAGAATCTCAACTTCACCTTTTTTCATTCTATTCACATATGAATCGCTTGTGCCAACGCAATGGCTCATGTAATCTGATTCTTCTTGTAAATGAGGCATATTAAGTAGCCTTGCAACGTAATACTTTCCAGATTTGGTAGTAAAAAGTGCTTCGTAAGGGTTATATTGTTCATCGCCATATATTTCGGCCCGCTTTTTTCTGTTTTCAGCAATTTTCTGGAGAGTTTTTTGTTGGTGGATTTCAAATAACCGAAATAGTGAACCTTTGTCGCTTTGTAAAAATTTCGGTGTTTCGACTATAGCATCATAAAGAATGTTTTGGTCTACTGTTTCATGGTCTTGGAAATATCTGGCCAGTTTCAATTTTAGAATTGCCTGAGCTCTGTCTCCAAACTCAAATCCTTCAGTATTCTGAAGCCGGTTGGCAAGTGCCTGATAAGTCTCATTAATAGTTTTTTCTTTTTCCGGGCGTTTTTCCTCGGAAAATGTTTTTAAAGTTTGCTCGTAATCTTTTTGAATTTTAGCCAGATATTTTTGCTCGAAAGCCTTAGCACGCTCTGCACTTAACTCTTCTGGTGGTTTTTCCTCTATTAATGATTTTTCGTAAAAATCAACACTAAACTCACCCATATTGTCGGTTCGAAGTCGTTTAAAGCCATACCTCTCTAAAATGTGGTTTAATCTTGAATTCCAGCCATGAAAGTTAAGTTTTGTATATCCTTGTTGTTTTACAAATTCCAGAAAAGCTGGAATTTCTCGTAAAAGACTGCGACCGGTTTGTCCTGTAGTACCAAGGTACTTAATATATGCTTCGTGTGGCAGAAAATCTTCAAAAGCAATATATCCGGCAACCTCGCCCTCTTTTCCGCTAATTATCTTGTTCAAAGGGTGACCATTCTCCAGTGTATTAATAACATCCTCGACAGCCAATTCTCGTATTTCCGGATCCACTTCTTCAATCCCAAGTGTGATAGCCCGAATAGTATTTTTATCTTCTTCTGACAATTCCAAATGTTCTGTTTTTTCTCCAGTTTCAGACGGATAAACAGTTCTAACTGATCCTGAGCCGTTTTCTACAGGCATATTTACCTCATATATTAGTCTCAATTATTTTATCATTTTTTTGTAAAGTTTTGGCAAAAAGTTTTGCCCTGTTACGACTTTTTTACCGGTTTTGGATTCCAGCTCCTGCCGAGCGTTTTTGGCTACGCGGCCTCCTTTTATTCCTGCAGATTTATTGGGATTAAACCCAATTGCATTTTCTGATTCAGCAATTTGACGGGTAGACAGCTCGGCTAGGGCAGTAAATATTAGCTCGGCATCAGACATGTGATCGCGCAAATTCTCGGTTTTTAACCCTTTGATATTTTTGTGACCCTTGACTGTCAAGTCGCTCCACTCTTGGTGGATAACATTGGTCAGGATTGCATATTCTTCTTGTCTGAAAATTTCGTGATCTTGCCAATAATCAGTTAGCTTATTCCTAACTTCCTGCCCCATCATGCGCTGTTGAATCCATTTATCACTTCTACCCAATTTTTGCCAATTCTCGCGGGCACGATTTAAAGATCTCTCCGGGTCTTGAATTTCCTGTACTCGCTCATAACCTACACGAGCCAACCAAAGCTTTATTGGTTCGGCTTTTTTACTTGGGATAGATTGAATAAGTCGGAGCAGTGTTTCAACATCAGCAACATCAGTCACCCTCATTTTTCCATCTTGAGCAAGCATTTTCAACTGGTCACATTTTGTGACCACTTCGCTACCTTCCTTTTTTAGTCGATTCTTTAAAGTAGTCCAGTAAGTTTTTGCCCTGTCATAATCTAACTGTTCGGTTAAAATGGCAACAATATCAATCACTGAAAAATACCATTTTTCAGCTTTTTCATCGTAGTGTCGGCGGATTTTTTTTCCGTCAAATAGTACCAATTTTTTCTTGTCCATATTTTCCTCGATGAATGATGGCTCTCAATCCATCGGAATAAATTAGCGCCTGATCTCGCTAAAACCGGTCCATTTTTGTAGAACTTCGGGGATTTTAATAGAGCCGTCCGCCTGTTGATTGTTTTCCATGATGGCGATGATGGCGCGGCCCACCGCAATAGCCGTACCATTCAGCATGTGTAGATAATCCTTACTGTCATCATTTTTTTGATATTTGATGTTCAGGCCACGTGCTTGAAAATCAGTACAATTTGAAGTGGAGGTAATTTCAGCAAAGTCGCCTGATTGGTTCGATTTATTTGGTTTGCCCGGCATCCAAGCTTCGAGATCAAACGTGCGATATGCAGGAGAACCAAGATCGGCAGTGCAATGATCCACAACCCTAAAAGGAATATTTAAGCCGCGAAAAACTTCTTTCTCAATCTCCAAAATTTCGGTGTGAGCCTCTTCCGACTTGTCGGGCACAACATATTGAAACATCTCAATTTTGGTAAATTGATGAACTCTGAAAATACCTTTAGAAAATTTGGAATAGCTACCAGCCTCGGTGCGAAAACAATGTGAAACCGCCACATATTTTTTAGGTAAATCAACTTCGCTAATGGTCTCATTCATGTGGTATCCGCCCATAGTAATTTCAGCCGTGCCGATAAGCGAAAGATCGCTGTTTTCGATATTATAAACTTGAGTTGATTCGCCGCGAGGATTAAA
>CAYNIX010000030.1:0-8989 GCA_964397535.1 uncultured Candidatus Saccharibacteria bacterium
TCCAAACCCTTTTCCGGTATGTAGTGGCAATGTAGCTGCCCCAAGTATTGGTTCATACCTTGAGTTTGATATGGACTCGAAACTGAAATTTCATATGTCGGTGCAGCTGATAAACTATTAATATCTACTCCTACAATTTTTACCTGACTTGAGGTTGATGCCACCACCGCAAGTAGATAACCATTTGAATATATCAATTGCCGCACAGAAAAACCCTCGGTAATATTAACGTATTTAGTGTCTCCGCTCTCTAAATTTTTGCTCCATATATTACCGAGCGATGTCCCGGCGTAAAAAACTCCGTTTACTACCATAGGATCTGCACTAAAGAGTTCACCGGTTTCCAATATATCGGTTGAATTAGTATCGCCGTTAGATGTGCCAGCCAGCAAAGTTTTGTATTTAGTGCCCCAAACAGAGTGATAGCTATTATTGTAATGCACTAAACGACGCAAGTTTTCCATTTTATTAACAATTACCGGTTCAAGCGTACCCATATGATAAGAACAAATAGCCGCTGCACTGCCGGTAAGATAAACTGTATTAAATTCACCATCTAAAAGCATTGTGGCATTACCGTCGCGGCAGGTTTGTGCTGATTGCACGTGAGAAAAGTCATTGAGAGTGTATGCATGCAATACAGTCGCACTTGAACCAACGGTGATGTAGGCGATTCCGGCGTAAACCGCAATATCATTGACGCTCCCGGTCAATGTAACGGCTGAATTGTAGATATAGTTGCCATCAATACTATTTAAGACAGTAAAATAATTACTGTTTCCAATAAATTTTGTAGCTAAGACTAAGTTACCGCTGGTTTGAAATATCTTGGCATTGTATGGGATATTGGTATTGGTTTTGCCGGGATCCGTTGACCAAATCGTATCTCCGTTTGTAGCATTTAGTTTATAGAATCTGTCTGCACCGAAATAAAGATTACCGGAATCAAACACCATTCGCGTGACTTGTTTAGTAAATTGCCTAGACCAAACTATTTGATGAGATAATAGAGACACGGCATAAACAATAGAGGAAGCACCGCCGTCAGTGTAATAAATGTTTCCCCCTCCGGTGATTATTTCTTGAGTATTAAACGGTACGTCTAAAGAAAATGGGGTCACCGAGCTATTAAGAAGCGATGGATCAGAAATGTTTCGGTTTAGATCGATATTTACATTACGTGACGGCCAGTCGGCTTGAGTATTATTACCTGTAAAAATTAATACCAACAAAATAGAACAAAAAAGCCCAATGAGTATTTTTTTAGCCATATTTCCCCACTATTTATAAATTATCTGCCTTCACTATAGATATTTTAGAAAATAATTGCAAGAGTTGCTGTAAAGTCCAATTTTTTGTTGCTCATCTCCGGATTTTTCTATTTGCTCAAACTCCTCAAGTTTTGGTAAAAATGTCTCATCGATAAACTGTTCAAATTCACGGTCAAATGTATTTAGGGGAAGCTTTTTCCAGTCATCAATTGATAGCGAGCAGTCATAAAACAAATGAAATAATTTTGTACCTCTAAAAATTTTCTGTCTGTCTATGTCTAGTTTAAAAAAATAATTTTTTAACATTTTGTTTAAAAAGCTAAAATAATCTTCATTTCCCAATTTTACGTATCTCGTGTAAATATCCGCGTAAAATTCAGCATCACTTTTCTCCTCCGGCTCAAAACTTGCCATCATCTCGGTAAACCCACCCGTAGTTGCCGCCTGATTGTCCATATGGAAAGTCGGTTCTTGCTCTCTGCCCCCACCTTCTGTAATATTTTCCGCCATAACGCTCCTAATTTATTAATAAGCGCCAAAAACCAAATGTCTCTTGTATTCACAATATAACACTTCCGTGCCGAATAACGAAACGTGGGTAATATTTCTACGGTCGTAGATTTTTTGAGACTATTTTTCCTTTAATTGGGATGTGTTTTTGATGTTGGAAGTGGATATTATAGATGTTGTTAAAAAATGTTAAGCAAAAGGAAAATTGATTATTCCGGCTCTAAAAGCAGTAATAATTTGGCAATTCTTAAGGTTTCGTATGAATATTTTCCCTTAAAACGGTTAAAAATCGGGGATAATCTCCCGGAACCGCTTTGTTGGAATGCTGTCTGAATATCTTTAATCTCGGATAAAAATTCTCTCTGTGCAAATCTGGATAAATCCGCCTTAAGGATTTTTTTTCGCTCCACAAGTTTTTCAATATGGTTCAAAATTGTTCCCAAAGATAGCTTGCGATGCTTGGAAATCTGAATAATATCACAGCCCTCGCTCCAAAGAGCAAGCGTTTTATCATATGTGGAATCGTCGCTGCAGGATTTAGGATCAATTTTTATAGTGTCGATTGTACCATGGCAACGAATAATAAAATCTTGTTTGAGAGTTTTGAGCCGCCCCTCGGGCAAATTTGCATAAATTTCGCAAGAATGTTCGGAATCGCGACGAAAATGCTGATCACGTTCAAGTATTTCGGGATTTACATAAAAAGCCTTTTCATTAAAACCCAAAATATGCAAACCTTCAAAGGTACGAACCCGAGAAAGTGCCACATAGCCCTGTCCATACTCGAAAACGCGCGATAAATCTATAATGGCTTCATCAAGGCCGATTCCCTGACTTTTATGTACCGTAATCGCCCAAGCCAAACGAAGTGGAATTTGTGTTAAACGGCCCTTTATCTTACCTTCCTCTTCAATCGTCCAATCGGCAAAATCCGCTTTTATTTTTCTGCCGTTTTTCAATTTGATAATCGGAAGCTCCGATTCGCCGTCAAACCCAAACACCTCACCCAGTGAGCCGTTGACATATTTGCCTTCGGGACTGTTTTTTGTAAACATTACTTTGGCGCCGATTTTAAGAACTAATTCTTCCGGAGACAAACAACCCTTTTTCATGGTGGCGAGCAGATTTTTTTCCCCTGTAGTTTTCATAAAGTACCTTCGCTCTTTTTCCGCAATCAGCCCTAACATATTGAAGTTCACTTCATCTACGTCGAAGTTGTGAGAATACAATTTTGGTACGTGTTGAGGTAAATTTTTAAAATCGGTTTTCCTTTTAGCAATATAATTCAAATCCCGAGAACTGAAGATATTGTTGCGTATGTTTTTTAATAATTGAAGCAATATCTCATCTTGTTGCCTATGCTGTTCAGTAAGGTAGCAGGTCGTAAAATCACTGTTTTGCCAAGCTTCTCCTTGGTAAGCAAACATCGGTATATTTTCCACAAGCAATTGATTATTAACGCTGTCATTCCTTTTGTTCTTTACCACAGGCGGAAGCTGGAAAAAGTCGCCCGAAAGAATTACTTGCAAACCACCAAAAGGTAGGTTATTTTCTTTAACTTCTCGACAAATGGCCTCGACAGCATCCAAAGCATTCGGCGGCAACATGGAAATCTCATCAATTATTAAGACTTTGGATTTATTTATACGTCTTTTGATATGATCTTGTGAAGCTATTTTATGAATTTCTCCCTTACTCAAACTTTCTTTTATACCTATGCCGCTCCATGAGTGTATAGTCACTCCGCCCAAATGGGTAGCGGCAATACCGGTCGAAGCGGTGATCGCCGGTTCAATTCCATGAGATTTTAAATAACTTATATATAAATTTGAAACATAAGTTTTTCCGCTCCCCGGCTCTCCGGTAAGAAAAACATTGGCTCCCGTTTTTAAAATTTCTATAGCTTGATCTTGGGTCATAGGGTATTAAAAAGAATGATGGCAATATTTTAATTTTTTTCGTATTTTTCAACAAATTTTTTTATTTCATCGATGTTTTCCAAAATCAGCTTTGCTTTTTTAACTCCAAATTGGAAAGGGTATTTATCTTCTTCGTTCATTTTAATTACAATCATTTTATTCCCCTTGAATTCAGATTCTTCTACAATTGACATGGGTCCTCCTTATTATTTTATGATTAAATATATTATACCGAACATATACCGAACTTTGCAAATAAATTTCGGGTAGTATTTAGGTTAATAAATATACCGCCATGTGGCGGTATATTTATTCGAAGTCGGTTGCTCGCCGATTTGGCGGACCGCTTCTTTAAATATGGATGTTTATATTGATTTTATTTTTCTTCCCTACTCTGATTATTTTTTGACAGCAAATAGGTAGCGCCTCCCAAAAAAAGCAATCCTACCAAGCCGATTATCAGCCATTTTGGCATGGCAAAGAGAGCATCTTTGACTTGGTTTAGGACTATTATCAAAAGAGCGGTTGTACCCCACCAGACTGAAAGCTTGTAGCGGTAATACATCCCAAAAAGCAACAGGACGATACTTTCAACACCCAAAATAATGCCGTACACCTGGCCGTCATATTGCATTGCCTGGAAAAAAAGAGGCACGGTTAACAAACCCATCGACACTATTGCCAAAGTGTTACTATTATTGAACTTTTTCTCTAAATATTGCTTGTGGGCCAGCGCTGCAAAAAATAGCGCCCAAGTACCGGTGTAGATATGCTGCTCTTCTACTTTCAAAAAATTATACATAAAATTAATAGCTAATATTATAACGGCAGCTGAAACATTTTTAAGAATCAATTTATCTGCCAAGTAAGACTCATAATAGCTTAAAGCGCCGGCAATACTTAAGACTGTAGCAATTTGCAGGTTATCATCCCGCGAACCACCAGTTATTTCCCTAAAAAATGCCAAATACAGGACAATCAATCCTGCAAATTTCCACAGTTTATTCCGACTCTCTTTTGCGGCCCCGGCTCGCCCGACCAAATAATAGACCAATCCCAAAGCTGTCAATATCCAGATAAAATATTTTACGTCTATATTAAATAATTCAATCAGTTGCCAAGACGCGAGAAGAAATATACCGGCACTAAAAATTTCATATTTGTATTCTCCGAGTTTGCGAGAAAGATACATAAATATAAGAGCCAGTAATATGTTGTTCTGCAAAATTAAAAAGTGATCGGCCGAGGCATAGGAAAAAATTAATCCCAAAATTCCGGAAATAAAAAAGCAAACGATCATAAGATTGCGTGTAAATTTTGAGATTTTTTGAAGTTTGTCTATAAGCAGCACATATATACAAGAAATTATCATATACAGATAAGAAACGATCGCCCATCCCATGGCTGGTACTAGCGCATATCGAAAATAGACAAAAGGTATCGATATCAGCGCTAAGTGTGACACAACCAAGCTTAGAGTTTGACGTTGTAAATAATAAGCATATGCGGAAATTAAAACCACAGAAGTAAGACTGAATACTAAGTTTATAGGTTCAGACGAGTTGATGATAACGGCTACAATTAGAAAAAGCTGCGAAAGCATAGCAATAGAATCACATCTATTTTTCGTCCATTCGTTTTTTACCGCACTAACCAATATCAGGTAAGCAAGAGCCAGCCCTATCCAAATCATTGAAATATGGAATACATCAAACTTAAGATCGAAAGCTATGGCAGTCAGACCGGCGGGGAAAAGGGTCAGGGATACAATCGAGCTTAAATTTATTTGATTTTCTTTGGTAAGGAGTTCTGATTGTAGCATATAAAATAGCGAGGCCAACAATAGATTTATCCCTACTGGCATCCAGCCATATTCGACCGATAGGTAAAGAATACCGAGAATAGATAATGGCTGAATAATCTGCGAGGTTATTTGAAAGGGTTGAACAAGCGCAAAATTAAATTTCTTATTTCTGCTGATAACAGCCACAATGGAAGCAAAGATTGCCATCACCCAGAAGAAATAATATATAGGAACATTAAAAAGTGATACTGAAGATTCGAAAATTGATAAAAAAACAAAAGTGGTCAGATAGTTGAGATATACGGTTTTGAGATATTTAATAGAAACAGTATAAAAAATCGTTGTTAAAACAGAGGTCGCAAACCATATCAAGTTTCCGTGCGATCCGTCAAGCACAAATTTATAATATGCAAGACCACAAAGCGGAAAAAGAACTATGCCAATGGTAGAAAAAGTGATACCTGCCGGTTTTAGTTTTTTAGTATTCAGATACAGGTAGAGACCGGAAAAATAAAATAACAGGGAAAATATAATTAAAAATATGGTTTTAGCTAAACCGGATAGAAGCTGATAATTGAAGCCTATAAAGATGCTGGCAGACACAACTACCAAAAAAGCGCCAATATAAAGTAAAATATTAATATTATCGAGTGCATGTAAACCGCTATGCGAGTGGGCGTGAGGCTTTGTCTGGGTAGTCTCATGCTTGGATACATTGTGCGGCAAGACGGAAGTAGCTCTTTTTTCATCTGAATTAAACTCTGCAGAAACATCTTCTTTTTGCAAATACTTTATCGCCAATAAAAAACCTTCTTTTTTGGAGGGATCCTTAAGTAGCTTGAGTTTTGACTTGAGATCACTCTCGGCCACTTGAAAAGAGTCCGGCTTCTTGGCGAAATATCTTACTATAGAGACTAGACCGACAATCCACGGAATAATAATAAAAAGCGCAATGGGCATCAAAACCATATTCCTCCTTTGTTACAATTCCATTATAGTCTTTTTGTGAAAGATACGGTAGTAGTACCCCGGCCACTACATGACACACAGTTTCAAAGAGGAAAAAAATAGCTTATGATTTTTTTGACAAATAATACCCATGCATTGTAGATATTTTTCCAATTTAATTGCAAGTGTCTCAATAGCCCACCCGGTGGGCTATTGAGACATGAAGGAAATAGCTACCAAAATAAAAAGACCATTTTTCGATGCCTTTTCTTAAAGCGGGTAACCCCACTGCATTCAGGTTCATTTCGAGTCTTTCAGTCTCGCAGCCGAATCTTCATTTCGTTATGGGCACGGCGGGAATATGTTTGCGGGCAAGGGAATCTCGCGCGCTCAATTCTTCGCTTTTAAAAACCCACCATTCTTCGCCCACCGATTCGGTGGGCTACGCAGGGCACGGCGGTTTATAATATTTTTACTCCAGCGGGAAACCAAGGTTTCCCGACCCCATCCTCGGTTCGATCCCCTTCGGCTACTACTCCAAAATAAAAACCCGAGGCAAGCTCGGATTCTCATTTTGGAGCGGGTAACGGGGTTGCTGGGAATCTCACACGTCGCTATCGCTCCTTTTCGGAACCCACGGTTCCGAATAACCTCCTCTCGCGGGAAAACAACTGTTTTCCCGACCCCTTTCGTGTTCGATCCCCTTACACCTCCCTCCATAATAAAAACACCATTTTAAAATGGTGTTTTTATTATGGAGCGGGTAACGGGAATCGAACCCGTATCTCATCCATGGCAAGGACGTATAATAGCCATTATACTATACCCGCGGGACGATTCGACAGACTTCACCCAAAATCATCTGGACCACGCACGAATATCTAATATTTTAACTGATAATATTTAAGGTATCTTCGAGCTGCTTATGAAGTATTTCTCTGCCTCTGCCCGATTTTAGGAATCTCTCTCGTCTCCTGGCATCACGCTCGCTGGAATATGCTTCGTAGAAAATCAATTTGAAGGGGCGACGGTTGCGTGTTGAGGCAGTCGAGCCATCGTTATGATTGCAGACTCTTTTCTTCAATTCGGTGGTGAACCCAGTGTAAAGGTTATTATCCTTATCGCTTTTCAATATATATACATAATACATCATACATTAAAGCATCTTGGCAAGGACTATCCGCCGAATCGGCGGATACTATACCCGCGCTTCCTCCGATCAATCGGGGTAATTTCTAAATTCAAATCACACACACAAAATATTAAAAAAATATTTCTATGGGAATCAAGATATTTTATATTGAATTTTAATATTGATATTTTGAAATTGTTTAGAATTTAGAGTTAGGATTTGAAAATATTGTATCAATATTTCAGGCTTGTGTAAAGGCTGGATATGGGGTATAAATATGAATGATAAGATTATTTATTCAATATTAAACCGTGTTGCTGTAAATATTAGTATTTACAGCCCGCGTTTCTCCGTGAGGTTATGTGGGCAAAAAACATAAGAAATTAAAGAAAAAAAAGTCTATGCAAATACAGGCTGCTCCCGTCATAAAAGCCGCAACATCTTTATCGAATTCAAATGTTAGTGCAGATTCCGAAAATATCGCGGCCCCGCTTGCACAAGGCGCAACTTTGGCCGGTGAAAATCAAACAGCCGAAGAATACGCTTACGTTAAAAAAGACGTGATTAAAATTTTGTCCTTACTGGCAGTGATTTTGCTTTTTTTAGTCGGATTGTATTTTGTATATAAAAACACCGAAATTCTCTCCGGGGCCGGAGATTGGGTTTATAGAGCTCTAAATATTCAAACGCAGTAATATTATTTAGAAAGATATAAAGGAGGGAATGTGGATGATCCAAACAGCCAGGCCGGTATTTATCCTAATCCAGATAATTTTGATGATGTGATCAAGACACAAAAGAGTTCTAACCTAGAAGTAACGAAGCACTCGCCTGAGGATGCTCAACCTCAAGAGACGAAAGACACTATTCCGCTCTATTTAAAGCTGATAAATATTTTGCCTCTCTTAAGTTCGATTTTATTGCTTGGCGCAGTAATATTTCCATTTTTTGGCTTATCAAGTGGACCCGACAGCATTACAGCCTATTTTTACGTTGCCGGCGGATTAATTTTCTCTTTACCGGCATGGGTTGTAGCGATAATGTTGTTCTTCAAGAGAATTAAATTTTACGTTTGGATGATATGTAATTCGATTTTAATTGTTTCCCTATTATGGATCATAACAGCTTATTCTCAAATATCTTTTATACAACAAGCTGAATTAATGGGGTCAATGTTCGGACAAATAATGCAATTCGCGACAATTCCGTATTTACTTCTACCGAAATTTGAAATTGAGCAACAACCGATGACTTTTGCTTTGATTATTCTTTCGGTTTATATGCTAATAGTTCATCTTTACCCTAAAAATTTTAAAATCGCTTGGACTTTTTTATCTTTGGCTATATTTTCTTTTGCAACATCAATTTATTTCAACAATTCACCGCTATTTATGGTCGAATCGAG
>CAYNIX010000031.1:0-8843 GCA_964397535.1 uncultured Candidatus Saccharibacteria bacterium
TAGCACAGGACTGTAGAAACAACCTAATTTACCAACACTTTTTGATTCATAGGCCAGATGTCGGGCCCTCCAAAGGGCTCGACGCACTGGCGAAGGGGATGGTGTCCAATGCAGACGTGTGTGTCACGTCATGTCTCGGCTATGGCAAGGAGATGGAGTGCTCGCCTCGTCAGATCGAGAGGACCGTACGAGATGGTGGGTTTGACCTGCTCATCTGCGGCATGTCATCGAGCGAGATCCTGGCCGCCGAAGAGCTGGCGGCTGCCATGGCAGCCTCGGCAGTGGGTGTCCCCGTGATCCTCTACGCCGATGCCTGGGGAACGCTGGAAAGGCCATGGTTCAGTTGGATGAGGCCCAATGCGGTTTTCGTCGTCAACGACGACGAGGCTAGCCGGGTGCATGGACAGTTCAGCACTGACACCAAGGCCATCGTCACGGGTAACCCGGAGTGGGAGAAGTTCTTCCTACCTCCGAAACCTTCACGTGAGGAGTGGCGTAAGGCATGGGCAGTGACGCAGCCACTAATCCTCAACGTTTGGGGTAAGGACCCGGTCGTCAACATCGCCATCGCTTCGGCGCTGGTCGATGCTAATGCTGATGACAGGTGGGACCTGCGCATCCAGAAGCATCCGGGAGATCAGACGCCCGACGAGGTCTACAAGTCTCTCGCGGGCTTCGGCCACATCGTTTGGGCTGATGGCGACTTGGTGTCGTATGCCGACGTGGTCGTCGAGAGCGCCTCGACGGTCGGGATTGAAGCGGCCTGCCGTCGTATCCCGACCGTTAGCGCCTTCTCCGAGATTGCTCTACAGCGGCTCGAGAAGGCGACTGGCAGTAAGGAGTGGCCGCTCTGCAAGATGGGCTGCTCCGCATACACCGACATCGGTCAGCTCTCAGAGTGCGTCAAGGCTATGATGGAACCCAATACCATGGGATACTTCGTTGCCAATCAGGAGAAGATGTTTCCCTCGCTCCCCGAGGGCGAAGCGGTGCGGAGGATGCTCGTCTACATCATGTCACACAGTTTTTAGCAGCCGAGAACCAGCGCAATAAGCCCCCCGATCGAGATCGGGGGGCTTCACTTTTTACCTACAAGGTAAACCACCTGCGCAAGCAGGTGTGTGCTTTTCAGATCAATAATTAGAGCTGAAGGTATCTAGAAGCTTTTTTGCTCAGATAAGTTCAGCTTAATACCTACAAGAGTCCTTGTTTTATCCCATAAGTCTGATGAAAGTTCTCTTATATCAGGAATGGTTCATAAAAATTGTTTGAGGAGATATAAAATCCAAGATATTGCCACAACAAAAAAGTCTTCCTAATGATCAAGCGTTGTGCGGCGCCGTATAAATAAGTAAGTCTCATCTAATCTCCGGTTAATTATAATCAGATTAGCTTAAAAATCAAGAGACCTTAACTTTTTTAAGAAATGCAAATATCGGCAAAAGATTAGTGGTTCTGTCACGTAAGGCCATCATTGGTTTCTCATAAAGGCGGTAAGCATAAAGCGAACCTGTAAACACAACTAGAAAATAACTAACCAACAAAAGCAATCCCTGAAAGATGTTTGTCGCCACAAATAAACTATGGAATATCGTAAGGACTAAAGAGTTGTGTATGAGATACATTGAATAGGAGATCAAGCTGGTTTGAGCAATAAATCTGGCAAGGCTTCCCTTGACCACTTTAATATCGTTGAGGACAGGTAGTAATAACATAACTGAAAGACTGGTTAGAGAAAAATAAAATGTACTCATGAATAAGCCGGGATTAGAATTATCCAGTTGGTAAAATAAATAAATCATAACGGCGAGTAAAGACAGGCCAACAATGAATGCGGGCTTTTTTATTTGGTTCCAAAAATAGTTAAATTTAGTACTAAGATAAGCCGCGGCTACGCCATACATTATAGAATCAAGTCTAAAAGCGACAATCTTTCTTATTCCCTCCTCCCATTGGGGAGAGTTTGCCAGAAAATAATAAGCTCTTCCAAACGTGACGCATGAAAGAAAAGCAAGCGCGACATAAAGAAGTCTCTTATGATTATCCTTAGTGGGAAATATCTTTAGGCTTAGGAAAAACAAAAAAGGAAAAAGTAGATAAAACCACTCTTCAACAGCTAGACTCCAAGCTTCGCCAAAAAAACTCGGATGAGGATACCATAGGTTTTGACCGAAAAAAAGAAATTTAAGATTAAAAGTGCTAAAAGATTGAGATGCAAATAAAATTAAAAGTACATTAAGTAGTAGAAAAAAATAATAATTTGGCAATGTGCGATACCATCGTCTTTTCCAAAAATTTCTCAAATCTTGATAGGCGAACTGGTCAATGCTTATTTTTATTAAAATGCCCCCAATTAAAAAACCGCTCAATACAAAAAAAAATTCTACTCCTAAAAACCCTCCGATTTTTAAAAAGTCTAGCCACGGAAGTTGATTCAAAATCAATTTTCTACTATGAGAAATTACAACTAATATTACTGCAATTGCTCTAAGCAAATCCAATCCAAATACTCTTTTGTTCATCGTGCTTACCCTTCTGATTATTTGTGAACATAAGACCAGGTTATCACCTATAATTGAAATAATCAAAATTATATTATTAAATATATTCTTGGCTTGAAATAAAGTTGACAAAAGAGTAATATTTAAGAATAAATTGATAAATTGGCAGTTATTACTAAACTGCATATTTTTAGGTGATAAAAAATATTATATCATTTTTAGGATTTCCAAATGAAGAAAAAAGTGTTGTTTATTCTAATGAATAGGGCTAATTATGCTAGGGCAAAAAGCTCTATGGCGTCTGTGCAAAATAAATCTGACCTGGAATTGCAGGTTATTGCCGGCAGCGGAATGCTTCTTGAGCGTTTCGGATCATCAGTAAAAAATGTTAAAGAGGACGGATTCAAAATCAATGAAGAAATTTATATGAGTATTGAAGGAGAAAATCCTCAAACAATGGCTCAATCTGTGGGTCTTGGTTTGATTCAAATAGCCCCTGCCATCAAGAGGTTAGACCCAGATGTAGTAGTAACTATCGCTGATAGATACGAAACTTTAGCTACAGCAATCGCGGCCACATATATGAATAAAATATTAGTTCACATACAAGGCGGCGAGCTAACCGGTACAATTGATGAGTCAGTTAGGCATGCCATTACTAAGATGGCGCATATTCACTTCACTTCCACCGAACAAAGTAAAATGAGAGTGATAGCAATGGGGGAAAATCCGGAATATGTCCATAATACAGGTTGTCCATCTATAGATCTTGCATATGAAGCGGACAAAAGCCTGAAGCGTTTGAAACAGATTAAGATAGGGGGTTTAGGTGATATTGATTTGACTCAGCCATACTTATTAGTAATGCAACATCCTGTAACCACCGAATATGGTCAGGGACGAAAACAAATGGCAGAGACTTTGTCAGCCATAAAAGAACTAAATGTGCAAACTTTAATGCTTTGGCCCAATCCGGATGCGGGTAGTGACGATATTTCAAAGGAAATTAGGGTTTTTAGGGAGCAAATTAATATCGACTTTCCGATTCAATTTTTTAAGAATGTTAAGCCGGAAGAGTATGCAACTCTTTTGGCAAATTCAGTCTGTGCAATCGGAAATTCATCTAGTTTCATTCGCGAAGGCTCTTTTCTCGGGACTCCGGCTGTAGAGGTAGGAACCAGACAACAACATAGGGAACATGGTAAAAATATTATTACTGTGCCATATGACAAATCCAGAATCGTCCGAGCAGTTAAAGACCAGATAGATCACGGGCATTATTCTCCGGAATATATTTATGGCGATGGAAAAGCCGGCCAAAAGATTGCAGATCTAATATTTAAATTGGATCCTCCAATCCAGAAAAGTTTTTATGAGAAGAAATAAAAATATTTTAATAAGCGCTCCTTTTGGATATTCGATCAAGAATTTTCTTTTCAGCTCTTTTTGGCAATCTGAGAATATCGCTAAATCTCAGATATACATTCTCACCCCCACCCCTAAAGTATATCAGGAGCATCTGGAGAAGGCTGGCATACGGAACGTCGAGGTTATCGCTTTCAACTTCAACAAAATTAAATTCTCTCGGACTTTCTCGATGCTCTGGCAGGTCTATAAGAATAGGTTTCTGGAGAGCACTCGCTCCAATACACAAAAGGTCAAATGGCGAGTACTAAGAGAGCAATCACTGCCACTCTTTCTGGTCAAGAAAGTCGCAGTATTTTTTTCGCTGATCATTCCCGAGCCCTTGATCAAAAGGATGCTTTATGCGGCCATTCCTGACACTGATATGAAAATCCCGTCTAAGCTGGACATTTGGCTGTCGCTGGCGCCATCATTTGATTTTGATTTGCTAGTATACAAAAAGCTGCAAAAGAGTCACCGGGATACCGAAAAAATCGCTTTCGTACACAGCTGGGACAATCTATCATCCAAGGGTTCACTGATCTGCGACTATCAAAAAGTCCTGGTCTGGGGGAAATTGATGAAGCAAGAGGTCGTAGAAAAACTCGGCCTTCCTGCTTCCAGAGTCATACAGGTCGGCATGCCTCAATATGATATCTGGAGAAATGCTAAATTTGCCAAGCCTCGAAAAAAGTATTTTCTCTATACCACCGGACATCCCGATACCATACCGAATGAGAAGAGGTACGTCCTGGACGTCTTAAAAATAATCGAAAGATCGTATAGCGATCACTATCTGATACTCCGGGTGCATCCGAATGACGACATAAAAAACTATCAGGAATTGACTGCGACCTATCCTTTTTTTCGGGTGGAAGACCCGGGCAAACGGACAGAGGCCACCTACGACAAGTGGTCTCCGGAGGAAAAAGACATGTTTCACTTCGGCGAATTATTGGCAGGGGCCGATGCGGTGATAAATATAGCCTCCACATTGATTCTTGATGCTTCCTATTTCAGCACTCCGGTAATCTGCCTCGATTATGATAAGAGCGATAAGCTGGCCCTATCTATAAGACGTTTTTATAAATATGAACATTTATTGCGCCTGCTGCAAGAAGAGGGCGTCTATATGTGCCAGAGCCGGCAAGATCTAGACAAGCTGATGAAAGACGCGGTCTTGAGACACCCACTGCGTCAAACGCAAGAAAGAATGTATGCCGGACACGATGAGTTTCGGGACGGTATGTCCGGCAAGAGATTGGGAGATTCACTAAGATGAGTGATTTCCGAGAAAACACCAAAAGTGTTGCCATAAATAATGTATTAGTAAATGTTTTTGCTATTTTTTCTTCAATATTGATTGCTCGTGCGCTACAACCAGAGAGACAAGGTTTGGTTATTTTGATTATGCTCATAGCTAATCTGCTCGGTCAATTCGTATCCCCAGCTACTCAAACCGCGACCTCTTACCTGATAAATAAAGAAAAAGCAGAGCGTTCCGCTGTCGCTTCGGTCGTATTGTGGCTATCGATAGTATCGCCAATAATGTTCAGCTTCTTAGTACTGATATTGAGCCATTTTGGTTTCAATTTTGGTCTAGCCAATGGATATATCAGTATTAGAAGCGCCTTAATATTCTCATTGGTTTTTCTCTTTCTCGTATTGCCTCGAGTAAATTTGCTGGGCATACTTTATGCGATTGAGAAATACCGATTGTCAAATAAGATCAACCTCACTGCCGAATTATCTGTATTTGTGCTGGTGACCATACAATTTTTCTTCGGCAGATTGACTCTCCAAGACGTCTTATACTCCTATATTATCGCCTACTTACTCTCGATCATATTAACGGTAATTTTTTTAAGGTCTGAGAACATTGGCTTCACATGGCCTGATTTCAAACTCTTAAAAAAATTTGTCAAATATTCCTCGCCTATCTATTACACTTCACTGATGCAATCTATTCAGCAACGTGGCAATACGATGATACTAGGCATATTCTTGACCTTAAAAGATGTCGGAATCTTTGGAATCGGTTATAATATTTCCGATAAACTTAATGAAATTGTAAAGCCTATAGCGGTCACGCATTTGCCCAGAGCAGCCCAAATGTCAGCCGGTAAGGACAATGCTATGGTAGCCAATGATGTCTCGGGGATATTGGGAAAAATTATGGCGATCTTTATCATGATTTTGCCGTTTTTCTGGATTGCGATATATTCTTTAATACCCATACTTTATGGTTTTCAATATAAGGCAAGTATTCCTATTGTAATAATAATCTCAATAGGTGTGGTATGTGTAAGTATGTCGCGAATATTAAATAACGTCTTGGCAGTGTACCATCTTCAACGTCTTAATTCTGCGGCCATTACTATTACAACTATTTTCAATCTATCTGCATCCTTGATAGTATTAAGGCTGGGCATGGGAGTGTTATCAGTAGCTGTTATCTTATCTTTAGCTTATTTAATTAATTTTTTTATTCAGTTATATTTTATTAATAAATATTTAAATTTTAGATTAAGTATTAGGCCTAATTTTAGATGGGTTTTTAAGAAGATTCAAGTCGTTTATAAAAGGAAAAAACAATGAAATGTATTGGAATTATTACCGCGAGAGGAGGCTCTAAAAGTATTCCTCGTAAAAATATTATCGATTTGGGAGGCAAGCCAGTATTGGCTTACTCAATCGAAGCAGCATTGAAAAGCCAATTGGATGACGTAATTTTATCAACCGAGGATGAGGAGATTGCCGAGGTAGGTCGGAAATATGGGGTCAAGGTGCCGTTCATGCGGCCACAAGAGTTGTCCCATGACGATACGCCTCATGTACCGGTGTTGATTCATGCATTACTAGAATATGAAAAGATCAGTAGCGAGCATTATGATTACATTTTGACTATTCAACCCACCTCACCATTACGTATCTCTGCTGATATTAACAATGCGATTGAAATAGCAAGGAATCATAAACCAGATTGTGTCGTCAGCCTCGAAAAATTTACTGATCTCTCGATCGAGAAGCTGAAATATCTAGTAGACGATGGGAGAGTAGTTTCCGCAGTAGAAGAAGAGAAGAAACTGGAAGGCTTGCCCCGACAGAAAAGAAGGCCCCTATATAGACGTAATGGGGCGATATACCTGACTAAAAGAAAAGTTCTTCTCGGCGGATCGGTATATGGTGATAGGGTATTAGGATTTGAGATGCCATCAGAGCGATCGGTAGACCTGAACGGTTTATTAGATCTTGAACTGGCAGAATTGTATCTAAGGAAGAAGTGCAGGTAATCTCATGAATCTACCATTAAAAAACTTGGATAAAGTTAATTTTTTCAGTAATAATTTTGATTTTTTAAGATTTTTTGCTGCGACTTTAGTGATTGCCGGTCATTCCTATGCCTTACTTGGCACTTATACTGATCCACTCGCGGTTATTTCAAAAGGTGCGATTGCGCTTGGACCCTTAGGTCTGTTTATATTTTTTATCATCAGCGGATTTCTGATTACTAAAAGCTGGCTGGATTCTCCCAATCTGGTTCAGTATTTTAAAAAAAGGATTCTAAGGATATTTCCAGGTCTTGCCGTAGCCGTACTATTTTCAATATTGGTTATAGGTCCCATCGTTACCTCTCTTGGTTTGAGAGATTATTTTAGCAACTCTCAAACATGGGATTATCTTAGAAATATTATTATGCAGACCAGGCTCGATCTGCCCGGAGCTTTTGCCGATCTGCCGGTCAAAGCAGTCAACGGATCGCTGTGGACTCTACCGGTAGAGTTTTGGATGTATATCTTTATCGCTATGCTTGGAATTTCGAGACTATTGGCCAGAAAATCCTCGATTGTGTTATTCATCATTGTGCTGATAATCTATTTCCAATGGCACATATTTTCGCAAGCGAGATTTACCAATCTTGTGTTTATAAACATCGCAGCAAGCGAATTTGCTCGCCTCGGAGTATATTTTTTTATAGGATCTGCTATCTACTTGTATAAGCGGTATTTCGTCATAAATAATACCTTGGCACTGCTGATGTTGGCACTCTCTGTAGCATCTTTCGGTACTGCATATTCGGGCTTGATCATGCTCATCTCGCTGTCATATTTGACGATATATGTCGCGTATTCTCCATTATTTAATAGGTTGAGACATTTTGGCAAATACGGCGATTTTTCTTACGGTATGTATATCTATGCTTTTCCGATCCAGCAGACTATAGTGCATTTTTTTCTAAGTCCATAACAGTTCTGCAGTTTTTCCTGTTGGCCTTTATAGGCACATATATACTAGCGTTCTCATCCTGGAATTTTGTTGAAAAAAGAGCTCTGAAACTGAAAAAAGTCCCGATCAGAAAGCAGCTTCTGGGAAAGACTAGAAATCTGATCCTGAAACTTAAAGCATCAAATTCTGCTTGACCTCTTCAGGAAAAAATTTTTCAACAAATCCCTGATTATCTCGGTAGAGACGTTCAAGACCCTTTTTTAGGATCCAATCTTTGATGAATCCGGGAATAAGGTAGAATACTTTTATATAGGTAGAGTAGAAGAGTACTTTTTTGTTCAAATAATCTGACCATCTGTAATATTGTCGGAATTTTTGGTGGATCTTTTGTTCATACTCGTTCATCACTTTGGTTTTGTTGACCTGCACTGTTTTGCTCGAGGCATGATGCCTGTAAAAGTGAGCCACTGGTATTTTTTTCCCCACAAAGCCATTTGTGGCAGCCCGTACCCAGAACTCGCGGTCTTCTAAGAATTTGAAGTTTAAATCGAAACCTCCCAATTTATCAAAAAAACTTTTTCTCATCAGCGAGGTTACCATAAAATACTGGTAATATTTAACTAGTACCGGGTCATATTCCAAAACGTCCCAGAAGCCCCTTCTGGTGCCAAACAGAACCTCATTCGGGTAACAAAAGCTGACGCCAGGATG
>CAYNIX010000032.1:0-8408 GCA_964397535.1 uncultured Candidatus Saccharibacteria bacterium
ACTGGAGGGGCTGGATTTATCGGATCAAATCTATGCGAAGCTATATTGAACATGGGATATTCAGTTCGTTGTCTTGACGACTTTTCCACTGGGAAAAGAGAAAATATCGGCAGATTTCGGAATCACCCAGACTTTAGATTGATTGAGGGCGATGTTCAGAATCTAGAAATATGTGTTGAATCTTGTACCGGGGTTGATTATGTAATGCATCAAGCCGCCTGGGGATCTGTTCCTCGAAGTATAGAAATGCCGGTTTTGTACGAGGGAATAAACATTAGGGGAACATTAAACATGTTGGAAGCGGCGAGGCAGAGCCAGGTTAAAAAATTTGTCTATGCTTCAAGCTCTTCAGTCTACGGAGATGAACCGAATTTGCCTAAGAAAGAGGGTGTTGAGGGTAACCTGCTCTCTCCTTATGCCCTTACAAAACGGGTGAATGAGGAATACGGTAAATTATATACCAGGCTGTATGACTTGGATACATACGGACTCCGTTATTTTAACGTATTTGGGAAAAGGCAGGACCCGCAGGGTGCATATGCTGCGGTAATACCCAGGTTCATCTGCCAGTTGCTTAATAATGAAGTTCCGCTAATTCACGGTGACGGGAAGCAGAGCCGTGATTTTACCTATATTGACAATGTGGTTGAAGCCAATTTGAAAGCATGCCAGGCATCCAGTGAAGTCGCAGGGCAGGTGTTTAATATCGCCTATGGCGGTCGCGAATACCTGATAGATATTTATAGAGAATTATGCAAGGCTTTAGATAGAGATGTAGAACCTATATTCGGCCCACCCCGAGCAGGTGATATCAAGCACTCAAATGCTGATATATCAAAAGCTCGTTCATTTCTTGCTTATGATCCAGAATATGACTTTAGCAAAGGAATAAAGTTAGCGATTGATTGGTATAAAGACAATATTTAATATAAGTATCGTTTAAATAACGACTAATATCTGGATTTATACCACGTTTGCTAGTAAGTTTTTTCTTTTGCAAAGTACAAATGTATTATTAACCAAATCACGTAAAGAATTGTCGATTTATATTTTTTGCTCACGGTATAAGAATTACTTCTTGCACGACGATATTAATTTTTAGGGGTGGTCCTTATTAAACAGATACGTATATTGAATTGTTTTGCTCGTATGGATAGAGGCGGTGCCGAGACACTGGTTATGAATATATATAGAAAAATCAATCGAGACCTAGTCCAATTTGATTTTGTGGTGCACACAGCCGATAAGGCTGATTACGACGACGAGATCTACGATCTTGGAGGTAGAATTTTCAAGGTACCAAGATATACTGTCCTAAACCATTTTTCGTATAAGAGAGCCTGGATCAGTCTATTTCAAGAACATTATAAAGAGTGGAAAGCCGTCCACGGTCATATGTACTCAACCGCTGCGATATATCTTAAGATTGCGAAGGAATTCGGTTTAAAGACAATTGCACATAGCCATAATACTTCCTCCGGTTATGGAACACAAGCGCTTGTTAAAGGTATCATCCAGAAACCTTTAAAAGGAGATGGGGCGGATTATCTATTTGCTTGTTCCAAACCCGCGGGGGAGTGGCTCTTTGGAAGGGATAATTTGTCACGGGTCGTTATACTAAACAATGCAGTTGACGTTCACAAATTTGCGTACAATGGAACAACCCGCAGCCAAGTAAGACGGGATCTAGAACTTGATAATAAACAGGTAGTTGGGCATGTTGGCAGGTTTGAAACACAAAAAAACCACACATTTCTTATTGACATCTTTAACGAAGTAAACAAGATAAACAGCAACTGCATCCTTCTGTTAATTGGGCGGGGTGAATTAGAATATCAGATAATAAATAAGGTTGACCAGTATGGCTTGAAAGATAAAGTGCGGTTTTTGGGTGTTCGGGCTGATATTTCAGAACTTCTACAGGCTATGGATATATTTGTTATGCCTTCATTGTTCGAGGGTTTACCTGTTACTCTACTAGAAGCGCAAGCAGCAGGATTGCCATGTTTAGCATCTGACACAATAACAAATGAGGCGAAGGTTACAGATTTGCTTCTTTTTATGTCATTAGGCGAAACGGCTAAAAGATGGGCTGAAGAAGTACTGTATATTGCATTGAATACAGAACGAAAGGACACTTGTAAAGAGATATCGGCTGCAGGTTTTGATATGAGTTCTACAGTCAATTGGCTGCAGAACTTTTATCTAAAATTTGAAGGGTAGTGTTATCAATTGGAGGTCGCTAAAACTGGATGGATATTTGACAGATAATAGAACAAACCCTGCTGATAAGAGGAATCTGCTTTTACTCGTTCCCAATCTTGGACTGGGTGGCCAAGAACGAGTGGCGGTCAATACTTCATATGTCCTGGGGGATACATATAATATAACCATGGCTGTCTTTACTTTACAGGGATCCGTTTATCATGCCGCATGCCCAATAATTGACCTGAATATTCCTTCCTCAAGAAGCCGCTTAAAAAAAATATATAATGTCCTCAGGAGAGTGAGAGCGCTTAAGCAGCTTAAAAGAGAGCTGAACATTGATGCTACGATTTCTTTTGGTACAACCGCGAATATCGCCAATTCATTATCAAAGGTCGCGGATAGAATCATTATTAGCATTCGTGGATATGCTGAACTGGCGAGTTCTTTTCAAGGGAAACTCATCGACAAGATAGTATATAGGCGAGCCGATATTATTGCATGTGTAGCCGAAAAAATGGCAAGAGATCTCATGGAAACATTCCATATACCAGAAAACAAAGTAGTTACGCTTTATAATCCTTATGATTGCGATAAAATTGTAGAACTGGCGAAATTGCCGGTAACTATTGAAATTAAGCATCCAGCGATCGTAACTATGGGGAGGTTGGAAAAAGTAAAAGGATTCCGCCATCTTATTCGGGCTATGGAAATGGTGCGCCAGGAAGTATCGGAAGCGCAATTAATCATTATCGGAGAGGGAGAGGAACGTCAAGAACTCGAATATTTAACTGCTAATTTGGGATTATCGCAGCATGTAATTTTTGCTGGTTTTCAATCGGATCCACATAGCTATCTTGCAAAGTGCGATCTTTATGTCCTGTCTTCTATCAATGAAGGATTTCCCAACGCTTTGGTCGAGGCTATGGCATGCGGGTTGCCTTCTATAGCGACAGACTGTAACAGCGGCCCCAGGGAAATATTCACTGAAGACTATTTGGGAGTTGTATCAAGTGGCATCGAATATTGTGACTATGGTATTTTGATTCCACCTTTTGAGTCCGATATCAGTAATCAACCTGAGCTGGAGAGACTATTATCCAAAGCAATTATTGCTTTGCTCAAAGACAAGTCTTTGCGTATTGAATATAGCCATAGATCCCAGCAGCGGGCTCGGTTTTTTAGCTACGAGGCCTATAAAAATAAGATTATTAAAGTGATTGATGAAGTATGAGCGAATGTTTCAGATTAAAAGCAAGGAATAAATATTCTGTTGTTACATTTAGATTGGATGATATTAGCCAGCAGATGGATGATAAAAAATTTTTAATTTGCAAAGATCTTTTTCAAAAATATGGTATTAAACCACTCGTTGGAGTAGTTCCTGATAATAACGATAAGAATTTGAATATTGGATCAGAGATAACAGATTTTTGGGAAATGATTTTGGCACTAAAGCAAGAAGGCTGGTCAGTAGCGCAGCATGGACATAACCATATCTATACTACTAGTGAAAGCGGCCTATTTTCTTTAAATAGATTTAGCGAATTTGCGGGACTTCCCTATGAACAACAGTACCACAAGATAAGAGAAGGCAAAAAAATTCTACAGGGTCATGGAATCGAAACGGATATTTTTATGCCTCCAGCTCATTCCATGGATGAAAATACTATAAGAGCACTGATTAATAATGGATTTAAATATGTAACAGATGGCCGGTCCAAATACCCGTATATACGCGATGGGTTAAAATTCATTCCATGCCGGGATCATGAATTTAGAAGTAAAAGAGGTCTGGTCACAATATGCATTCACTCCAACGGGCTCATTGATTCCGAAATTTTACACCTAGAATCGTTTATTCTTGGCAATAGGGATAAAATAATTGATTTTTCCGAGGCCCTGACGCTGCCGCCTGAATGTTATTTTTCTTCACGTATTGATGAAATGATAAATCTATATTTTATAAAATACGCAAAGCCGCTTATCTATCCGATTTATGATCGGATAAGAAACCTATTGTAGCCTTTGCTTTTCATTGTTGGAGGGCTAGAATGAATAATGAATCCAGAACCAGGAATACACTGAGAAACTTAACCTTTGGGTTTGGAGCGCAGGTTTTACAATATACTCTATCATTTATAACCAGGACAATTTTTATTGCCTTGCTTTCGGTCGAATACCTGGGAGTTAACGGGCTTTTTACCAATGTGTTATCCGTGCTGTCTCTTGCAGAGCTAGGGGTAGGCGGCGCTTTTGTGTCCCTTCTCTATAAACCTCTACACGAAAATGACGTAGAAAAGATTAAGTCCCTCATGTTTGCATATCGAAGAGCGTATATGTTAATAGCTGTTGTTGTAGGCATAGCAGGACTTTCAATATATCCATTTTTGAATATTTTTATCAAAGACAATAATATTGAAAACATAGGCATTATATATCTCATGTTTCTAACCGGCTCAGTGACATCATATCTTTTTGCTTATAAAATTGACCTGTTAATTGCCGATCAGAAGATTTATATAAGGACCATTTATACACAAATATTTGTTTTTATTCAGTATATTTTTCAAATAGCAGCGTTGTTGTTAACCAGAAATTTCATACTCTATCTGGCAATTCAAATTACATGCCCTATATTAAATAACCTTATTATATCATCAAAGATAAACAGATTGTACCCTTTCTTAAAAGAGAAATCACTTCTTCTTGATAGAGATACATATAAGGACTTAAAAAATCGAGTCAGTGCCGGGATGTATCATCATTTTGGTTATGTAATAATAAACGGTACAGACAGCATAGTGATCTCGGCTTTTTTGGGCGTTTATTGTGTAGGTTTATATTCAAACTATCTGTTAATCATCGGGGTAGTTTCAGCATTTATAAAATTAGCCTTTGTTTCGGTTACTGCCAGTATAGGAAATCTGACGGTTTCGTCCGAAAAAGAAAAAAGCTATGATGTATTCTGCAAACTTCAATTCTTAAATTTTATATTATCAGGATTTTCCGCGATATGCTTTATTACGCTATTTAACCCTTTTATCGGATTATGGATAGGAGACGAATACGTGCTGAGCCAGTACATAGTTGTACTAATAGTAGTTATGTTCTATTTAGGACAATCTGGAATGCAGTATTCTATTAATATCTTCAAAGAGACCACTGGCCTTTTTTACTACGACAGATACTACTCGCTGCTTGAAGGCTTAATAAATATTATAGCGTCGATATTTCTGGTGCGTATATGGGGCTTAGCGGGGGTGTTTGTAGGAACCATCATTGCTATATTAGCGACCCGGTTTTGGACCGAAGCTTATTTTGTGTTTGGCAAGTTGTTTTGCCAGCCGCTGAGTAAATATTATTACCGGTATTTTAAGTATGCACTTAATACCCTAGTTGTTGCTGCGGTTGTTTATTATACTGCCCGCCTTATTCCTCATGATTCATGGACTGGATTCTTTATCATGGCTGCAAGCACTGCACTTCTAATCCTTATGGCTTTTTCGATATGTTTCTGCAGAAGCGATGAATTTGCCTTTTTCCTCAAAATAGCAACAAATGTCCTAAATAGAACAAAAAATAGTGAAAAAACGGGGAAAGCATAAAACCATAGGGACCATAATCCCGAATTATATAAAATATATTGACAATAATAAGGGCTCAATATATACTGAAAAAAATGGTAGCAGGTGAATTTGTCGAAAGGCAAAGTCGCAGAGCTACCGTCCTAAAACCTTAAGGTCATAATCGGCGGGTTGCCAGAGGTTAGGCGGCATAAGCGTTAGAAAAATGATCAAGCGGGTTTTTAGATAAATATAATAATTCGGGCGGCAGGGTCAAATCCCTTACCGATAAAGGCAAACTTAGCGAAAGCTAAGGACGCAAAGCCATGGATCTACGGGTGCATGCCTATGATAGCCAGGCTACCGAAAAGGAGGATTCAAATACCTGCCTTTCACCTTTAACGGGCCGTCCAAAAGAAAGAAAGGGGCGGTCCTAATGTTTTCCAGGAAGAGATGTCGGGTATTAGCCATTGCGGTATGTCTTCTATTTATGATGTCGACGCAGTTTTCATTTGCGGTGGCTAGATCATTCAGAGTGAACAGCGAGTTAGGTTTTAGGAGTCCTCAAAGTTCTAAAATGTTATCATTCAAAAAGAAAGTAAGAAAAACTTATTCTGAATCAGTATCGGTATCGGAAACAGGCGTTTCCAGTTCAAATACTGACAACAGTGGTGCAGATAGCGGCAATACCGATACCAACACCAGCACTGATACCAGTACTAACAGCGATACCAATACTAACACTGATACCAATACTAACACTGATACCAATACTGATACCAATACCAGCACTGATACCAATACGAATACTGATACCAATGCCAGCACTGATACCAATACTAACACCAATACCAATACTAACACGGATCCTGTAATTGAGGAAGACCCTGTAATTGAGGAAGACCCTGTAATTGAGGAAGACCCTGTAATTGAGGAAGACCCTGTTGTTGAAGAAGATGCGGATGCCGCCGCTATCGATGCAGCGAAGCAAGCCATCAACGAATTTGGGACTATAAAACCGGAGGAAGGCAAGGATACAAGCGTATCGGCAATACTGCAGTCGATTGTTGATAATGCGGCTTCGGGAGTGAGTGTCGAAGTTGTTGATTCCAACAACGAACAGGTGAGTGACAATGGAGCTATCACTTATGGCGACCAGTCCTTATCCGGAAGTGTAAACATCATGCTTACAAAAAATGAAGCATCGGCTTCTATGGAAGTTGCGGTTGAAGTGCCGGCGTCAGCTTTAACGGATACCATAAATGTCAAAGAACACGGAGCCAAAGGTGATGGAAAAACAGACGATACCAATGCCATTCAGAATGCTATCGAGGAATTCCCCGGTAAAACTATATTTATACCCGATGGAACTTATCTTATCGATCCTGATAAGTCCATATGGATGCTGGATGACACCAAACTGGAACTGGCGAACAATGCTGTCTTGAAGGCAAAAGCTACCAGCACCGGCAGCAATGCAGTGATAACCATTAAAAATGTCAGCAATGTAGAGGTTTCAGGCGGCAAAATTATAGGTGATCGAAAAAGCCATACCGGAACCTCGGGTGAATGGGGAATGGGAATTAAGATAGTAGGGAGCGATCATATTCAAATAGCAGATATATCTGTATCAGACTGCTGGGGAGATGGAATCTATATCGGCAGTACAGATAGACAAGAATATTGTGAGGACGTAAGTGTAGAGAATTTTAACTTAGACCGCAACAGAAGGAATGGAATAAGTGTTATCAGTGCGATAGATCTAACTATAAGCAACGGGACAATATCAAATACCGGAGGCACCGCACCTAGCGCAGGAATCTGCTTAGAGCCAAACAGCACAGATGAGATTTTGGAGAACATTCTAATTAACAATAATGAGACCATTAATAGCGAAGGATACGGCATAGACATCTGCTTCTGTGGCTGTGTAGGCACTAGCAATGAATTCGATATCACAATTAAAAATCATGCAGACTCGGGTTCTGTCGATGGTGCAATCCACACAAGCTGTCCAAACTACAATCCCGAATGGGTCAACATTATATAGAAAAATATATCCTAATTCTAAAGCCCCCGCCATTCCCTCGGAATGGCGGGGGCTACGTGCTGACGAAGAGTAAAAACAAGCAAAGTTTTAAGAAAAGATCCCTGATAACCTGCTGCTAAGAACAGTTGAATTTGAGTTGAGAACTGGGAATGAAAAAGATATGAGTTATACCCGAATCGACGGACACAGTTGAGTTAGGTACAATAACAACTGTGGAGGGATTCGAAAATGGATAACAAGGGTAACCGGTATGATGACGAATTTAACGCCGATGCAATGCGCCTGGTTAGGGAAGGCGGCAGGTCGGTCAATAAGGTAGCCAAAGACCTGGGGATCAATCCTCAGAGAGGCACGTCGGGATATCTTTTGGTACATAGAGATTTATTACAATCGTAAAAGAAGGCACCAGGCCCTGGGGTATCTCACACCTGTTGAGTTTAAGCAAAGATATTTCGCAGAACTGGCTGCATAAATCTGTTAGATTTGAAAAACTGCGAATAATTGTCAACGGCAGTTGTAAAATACCCAGTATGAGGAGGACAGTAATGGAGGAAAACGGAATGCTTCACCAACACAACAGTGGAGGT